>JALSKD010000198.1 GCA_026989015.1 Gammaproteobacteria bacterium | reverse complement strand
TGCGTGAGGCGGATGAGGCAGTTCCTCACCCCAGGCTATAGAGATTATACACCAGAACTTCCCTGTTCAGGCATATTTTGTATGGTGGGCCGTGGGCGATTCGAACGCCCGACCAATTGATTAAAAGTCAACTGCTCTACCAGCTGAGCTAACGGCCCGTAAAGAGAGGGGAATCATACGGATTCCCCTTTCGATTTCAAGCGCCGAAAACGGCTTTGGCCGACTTTTTTACAGCTGTTCCAGCCGGCGCAGCGACTTGGGAAGCAGTTTCAGCTCGACCAGCGAAGTGATCAGCGCATCGAGGAAACTGGCATCCTCGTAGAGCATCGTGTAGTACTGGATCTTCATCGTCAGCGCGCTGCCGAAGACGATGCCGCCAAAAGCAAGGAAGGACCCCACCGCCAGCGTCGACAAGCCGGTGATGCCCTGGCCGAAGGTGCAGCCCAGCGCCAGGGTGCCACCGATGCCCATCAGCACCGCCCCGATCAGGTGATTGAAGAAATCCCGGACACTGGCGAACCATTCGATGCGGAAATTCCGGGACAGCAGCGCCCAGAACAGGGAACCGAGGATCACCCCGAACACCGCCATCACGCCAAAGGACAGCAGGGAAACCTTGTAGCCGCCGAGGTTGAAGCCGACGAACTGGGCGCTGGGATTGACGAAGGTGAAGGACTGGGTGGCCAGCGGGCGCCCCATCGCCGGTTTGCCCGACTCGTCATCGGCCAGCATGTCCCATTCCTCATAGTAGCCGGTCAGGCTGTAGGGCTCGCCCTCGACATCCACCTGGATGTTGGCGCTGATGTACCAGGCCGCGAGGATGACCAGGCCGATGATCAGCCCGCCGAGGATGTTGTCACGGCTGGAACGAAAGTCGTGATCCTTGAAGATGACCCAAAGCAGAATCACCGCCGCCACGCCACCGATGATCAGCCGCGTCAGTTCCGGCGCATCGGGGTTGATCAGGTTGCCGAGATCCGACGGCCGACCGGTGTCCACCGCAAGGGGCCGGATCCAGTCGTAGAACAAGACGCTGAACAGGGTCTTGTCGCTGCCCGGAAAGGGATTGGTCATGTAGAAGGCGAACAGCCCCAACACCACCAGCACCATCAACGACTTGATGTTGCCGCCGCCGATACGCACCAGCGTCTTGTTGCCGCAGCCGCTGGCCAGGGTCATGCCGACGCCGAACAGGATACCGCCGAGCAGGTTCTCGGCCCAGATGATCTGCGAGGCGCGGTAGGGCGGAAAACTGCCGTCCACCGACATCACGCCCAGGTATTCGAGCACCACCACGCCGACCAGCGCCACGGTGATGGCCAGCAGCCAGGCGCGGAAACGCGAATAGTCGCCCATGTTGACCATATCGGACACGGCGCCCATGGTGCAGAAATTGGTCTTGTTGGCCACCAGGCCGATGATGAAGGCAAGGCCGAAGGCGGCCCACAGCAGAAAGTTCTGGGCCTCGGCAAAGGATTCGAAGGTCATGGGTACTCCTCAGGGTCGATAGCGAAAGAGAATCGGATCACAGCGTTTTGTGTGCGCGGCCACACACCGGATTGATCCATGTTTATTCTTGTGTGTGACGCCGATGATACCCAATTCATTCCTGTTTTGCAGGAGATTGCGGCCACTGCTCGATCAGCCGGCCCATCGCCTCATGCCCGGACTCGCGGGCGCGCTGCGCCGCCGTTTTGCCTTCGGCATCGCGCAGCGCCGTATTGGCGCCCCGCTCCAGCAGCAGCCGGACCACTGACTGCTGGCCGCGCTGGGCGGCCCAGATCAGCGCTGTCATGCCCTGGGTCTGTTCCACCCGATCGATGTCGGCACCGTGGTCGAGCAGCAGGCGAACGACTTCGGCATGGCCATTGGAAGCCGCCAGCATCATCGTCGAATAGCCGCCCTTGTCCACCAGTTCCACCGCAGCGCCCTTCTCCAGCAGCTTGCGCACCGCTTCGGGGTGACCGTTGGGCGCGGCTTTCATCAACGGCGTCCACTGACAGGCGGTACGGCTGTTCACCCACTGGTTGCCGACCAGAAAGCGGTCCAGCGCCTGCAGATCCCCCTGCTCGGCGGCATCGAACAGGGTAGAGGGCTGGGCCGGCTTGCGTTCATCATCCGTGGCACCACAAGCGGCCAGCAGCAGCGCAGACAGCAAAAGGCCCGCAACGCGGGCCTTTCGAGCGTGGCATGCCTCGAAGCGGGACATCACACGCCTTCCCGTTTCATGCGCTCCAGCCGCTTGGTCGCCAGCCGGGCCGCGGTACTGCCGGGATAGAGTTCAGTCAACTGCTTGAGCATCGCCCGCGCCGCATCGAATTGCCGCAGCTCATACCAGGTGTAGCCCAGCTTGAGCATCGCATCCGGTGCCTTGTTGCTGTTCGGGTAGTTCTTCAGCACGCGCTGGAATTCTTCGGCGGCCTGCTTGAACTTGCGCGAGACATACAGCGATTCGCCGAGCCAGTACTGGGCATTGCCGGCATAACTGCTGTTCGGGTAGGTCTTGAGGAAGTCGCGGAAGGCCGCGTTGGCCCGCGCGTAGCGTCCCTCCTTGAGCAGATCGAAGGCCTTCTGGTAGGCGGCGCGTTCGTCGCTGACGGTGGCACCGCCCGTGGAACCGACATTGACCGCCGGCACCACCGGCTTCGGGGGCGCAACCTGTGGTTTGGGAGCCGGTGCGGCTGCAGGCGTTCCCGCCGCAGCCGTACCGGTCACCGCTGCAGACGGCAGAGAGGGGACGGTCGCCGCCGGAGCGCTGCTGGAGCGGTTTTCCAGGTCACGCAGGCGGCGGTCGGTATCGAGGTACAGCTCCCGCTGGCGCTTCTTCAGCCCCGACAGGTCATAATTCTGCTGCTCCATCTGACCGCGCAATTCACTGACTTCCTGGGACAGGTCATCGACCCGTTGGACCAGTTCAAGCAAAGCCCGATTGTCGATCAGACGCTGCAGACGGGCCAGATTCTTCTCCAGCCGCGCCAGGCGCTGTTCGACGGTCATCGGCTTGCCGCCATGGCTGGCCGCCGGTGCCGCCAGCGGCACCAGCAGCGCCAGGGACAGCAGCCCACAGCGTATCGCATTCATCCCCTTTCCCCCTCGTTGCGGGTTCATTGCACGTCGTAAACCATCTCGACACGGCGATTCTTGGACCAGGCTGATTCGTCATGGCCAAGCACCGCCGGACGCTCCTCGCCATAGCTGATGGTCTCGATCTGGTCGCTGGAAGCGCCCTGGAACAGCAGGATCTGGCGTACCGACTGGGCACGGCGATCACCGAGGCCGATATTGTACTCGCGTGAGCCGCGTTCGTCGGCATGGCCTTCGAGGCGCACCCGCACATTGCCGTTCTCGGCCAGGAACACGCCGTGGGCCTCCAGTACCGGCAGGAACTCGTCACGCACCCGGGCGCTGTCGAAATCGAAATAGATCACGCGGGTGGACAGCGGCGAGTCCGGCTGCTCCAGCAGTTCTCGGGCGCTCAGCTGCTCCTCTCCCAGTTGGGTGGTTTCGGCACCACCGGCGATCGGTTCGGCCATCCCGCTGTCCTGGGTCTGCTGGGCGGTATCGGTGGTCGGCTCCATGCCTTCCCCGCTTTGCTGGGTCTGGCAGGCAGCCAGAAACAGCAGGCCGAAGGCAATAGTGAGGTTACGGATTTTCATTGGGTTTTCTCCTGTGCTTTGGTTATTGGGTTCTCAGAGGCTTATAGGGGCCCCAGGCGGGTTCACGGACATCTCCGGCCTGATCGGACAGCTTGTGCTGGACCCGCCCGTCCAGCGACACCATATACAGTACGCCCTTGTTGCCGCGAGTGGTAGCGTAGAGCACCATACGGCCGTTGGGCGCAAAGGACGGGGATTCATCGAGCCGGTTTTCGGTCAACACCGTCAGGTTGCTGTCCTCGAGATCCAGCTCCGCGATACGGTAGCGGCCCTGCTCGCCATAGAGCAGCGCCAGCCGCTTGCCGTCGGAGGCGACATCCGGCGCGGCATTGTAGGGGCCTTCGAAGGTCAGGCGTTCGGGACGACCGCCGGAAAGGGCGATACGGTAGAGCTGGGGCGAGCCGCTGCGGTCGGAGGTGAAGATCAGCGCCTTTCCGTCGGGCGTGAACACCGGTTCGGTATCGATTGCCCGGTGACGGGTGATGCGCCGCAGCTTGCGGGTGGCAATGTCCATGACATAGATGTCGGGGCTGCCGTCCTTGGACAATACCAGCGCCAGCTTCTTGCCGTCCGGGGACCAGGCCGGCGCATTGTTGAGCCCCTTGAAACCCGCCATCTTGCTGCGGCGGGCGCTCGCCAGATGCTGGATGAACACTTCGGGGCGGCGGTTTTCGAAGGATACATAGGCCAGCGATGCACCGTCGGGCGACCAGGCCGGAGACATCAGCGGCTCATCCGATTCGAGGATGGTTTGCGGGTTGTAGCCATCGGTATCGGCCACCTGCAATACATATTTCTTGTTCTTGCCCTTGCCGACCACACTGATGTAGGCGATGCGCGTATTGAAGGCGCCGCGGGTGCCGGTGATCTTTTCATAGATCAGGTCGCTGATCTCGTGGGCGGTGGCGCGCAGGCTGCGGGCACGCACCGGAAAACGGTAGCCGAGCAGCTGCTTGCGCTTGAGCACATCGAGGAACTGGAACTGCACATCGTAGCTCCCTCCTTCCCGAGGCAATACCCGGCCAATGACCAGAAACTCCGCGCCCGACGCCTTCCACAACGGGTACTGGACCTGGCGGCTCTGCGACGGGCGCTGCGGATATTCCGACTCGGGCAGCACCTTGAACAGGCCGCTGCGGTTGAGGTCGCTGGTGATGATCGACGCCAGGTCGGTCTTCAGGGGCACCGGCAGCTGGGTCATGTCGAAACCGACCACGGCCACCGGGATCGCGCCCTCGACGCCTTCGGTGATCTCGATGGTGATGACGGCGCGGGCCGGCGTCGCACCCAGCAACGCCAGCAGCAGGGGGAGAAGGGTTGTGAACAGTATTCGCTTCATGGGCATCAGTCCCTGGGCTTGAATTTGATGAGGATGTCCCGTTCGAAGAGCTCGGGATCATCCGGTTTCGGCAACGGATCGGACTTGCGCACCGCCTGTTCCACCGACAGCCGATATTCGCGGGTGCCCGGGCATCGACCAATGGTCACATTGAGGACGAATCCTCCGGGATCCTGCTCCACACGCACCTCGCATTCCGGCTTGTCACCGGCATTGGGCGGCTGCCGCCAGTTGCGCGAAATCTTGTCGCGGATTTTCGCATAATAGGCATTGCGCATCAGGTCCAGTTCGCGCTGCCGTTCTTCGGCCGCCAGGCGCGCCTGGAGTTCCGCCTCCTTGCGCCGCTGTTCTTCTTCCGCCTTGCGACGGGCGGCTTCCTCGGCCTTGCGTTTCTTTTCGGCTTCGGCCTTCTTGCGGGCTTCCTCGGCCTTGCGTTTCTTCTCGGCTTCGGCCTTCTTGCGAGCGGCCTCGGCCTTGCGCTTCTTCTCGGCTTCGGCCTTCTTGCGGGCTTCCTCGGCCTTGCGTTTCTTTTCGGCTTCGGCCTTCTTGCGAGCAGCTTCGGCCTTGCGCTTCTTCTCGGCTTCGGCCTTCTTGCGGGCTTCCTCGGCCTTGCGTTTCTTTTCGGCTTCGGCCTTCTTGCGGGCAGCTTCGGCCTTGCGCTTCTTCTCGGCTTCGGCCTTGCGCTGTTCCACCTCGGCCTGTTTCCGCGCGCTTTTTTCCAGTGCCTTCTCGTCGATGATCTCGGTCTGTATGGTCTGTGTCTGCGGGCCGGGTTTGCGCACAAGCTGCTGGGCGTCCCGGCTGTCGAAGCTGAAGGCCGCCAGACCGAGTATCAGCACATGCAGCAGCAGCGAATAGCCCAGGGCTTTCGGGTGTTGCCGCAAAAACGCGATCATCCGGCCGGCTCCGCATCGCCCGGTTCGGTGACCAGGCCGACCTTGTCGATGCCGGCCGCCTGCAGGCGGACCAGCGCGCCGATCACATGCTGGTAGGGACCGTTGCGGTCACCGCGCAGCATCACCGGCCGCTTGGGCTGCTTCTTGAGGGCGGCGGCCACCGTATCCACCAACTGATCACCGTCCACCGGCGCATCCGGATCGGCAGCGGTATTGACGAAATAACGCCCCTCACGGTCAACGCTGATGACGATCGGTTCCGGCGCGTTGACATCCAGCGCCCGGGCCGGTGCCTGCGGCAGATCCACCTCGACGCCCTGCTTCAGCAACGGTGCAGTGACCATGAAGATGATCAGCAACACCAGCATCACGTCGATGTAGGGCACGACATTGATCTCGGCCTTCGCGCGGCGCTTGCGAACCGGTTCCGTCATGGTTTCACGAACTGCTGGCGGTGGAGGTCGGGGCCTGGGCCTGCCGCTGCAGGATGCCGGTGAACTCGTCGGTGAAATTCTGGTAGCGCACCGCCAGGCCGTCGATGTCGGTGGCAAACTTGTTGTAGGCGATGACCGCAGGTATCGCCGCCAGCAGACCCATGGCGGTGGCGACCAGCGCCTCGGAGATGCCCGGTGCGACCATGGCCAGCGTGGCCTGCTGGACACCGGCCAGTGAGCGGAAGGAATCCATGATGCCCCAGACGGTGCCGAACAGGCCGATATAGGGGCTGACGGAACCGATGGTGGCCAGCGACGACAGGTTGTTTTCCAAGGTATCGACCTGCCGCGACAGGGCCACCTTCATCGCGCGGTGGGCGGCGGTGATGACATCCTGGATCGGCAGGTCGGCCTTGCGCGCCCGGGCGAACTCGCGAAACCCGCTTTCGAAAACGGATTCCAGCCCGCTGCGAGGTTCCTGACGCGAGGACAGCTGACTGAACAGGTCGCTGAGGTTGATGCCAGACCAGAAGCGCCCCTCGAAGGCGCTGGCCTCGAGGTTGCAGCGCTGGATGTAGCGTTGCTTGTAGAAGATGATGGCCCAGGAGAGCACGGAGGCCAGCAGCAGGATCAGCATCACCAGCTGCACCGGCAGGCTGGCATTGGCGATCATCTCGAAGAAGGAGGTTTCGGTCATCGGTCGGTCGTGTCGTTGGAATGGGTCTGCCGCTCCTGCAGCGCGGCGCGGATGTCATCGGGAATCGCCAGCGGCCGAAAGCCCTCGGCCGCCACGCAGGCGACCCGGACGCGGGCGCGATTGAGCGGACGGCTGTGCTCCGTAATCCTGCCGTCCGCATCCAGCCCGTGAATCTCCTGTTCGAAGACCAGGCTGGCCTTCTTCAGTTCCGTCGGGCGGGTCAGTACGCGCAGGCGCTCGTTGAAACGGGCGGCGCGCAGAAAATCGACGGCGATATTCTTGACCACGAAAACCAAACCCTGGCTTAACAGGTCGTCCTGTTCGTAGCCCAGATCACGCAGGAATTCGGTGCGCGCCCGTTCGTAGAACTTGAGGTAGTTGGCGTTGTAGACCACGCCGCCGGCATCGGTATCCTCGAAATAGACGCGCAGATCGAAGGCATGCCCGCTCATTCGAACAGGTCTCCACTGGCCGCGGCGCCGCCCGCCGGCTGGAAGCCGAAATGTCGGTAGCCCCGCGCGGTCACCATGCGCCCGCGCGGGGTGCGCATCATGAAGCCCTGCTGGATGAGGTAGGGCTCGATGACATCCTCGATGGTGCCGCGTTCCTCGCCAATGGCGGCGGCCAGGCTCTCGACGCCGACCGGTCCGCCATCGAATTTCTCGATCAGCGACAGAATCAGCCTCCGATCCATGTGGTCGAGGCCGCTCTGGTCGACCTTGAGCATGTCCAAGGCAGCGGTGGCGACATCGCCGTCGATGACGCCACCGGCGCGGACCTCGGCATAGTCGCGGGCACGGCGCAGCAGGCGGTTGGCAATGCGCGGCGTGCCACGCGAACGGGTGGCGATCTCGCGCCCGCCGTCCTCGGACAGCTCAATGCCGAGCAACTCGGCGCTGCGGCGCACGATGGAGGCCAGGTCGTCGATGCTGTAGAACTCGAGCCGTTGCACGATGCCAAAGCGGTCACGCAAGGGCGAGGTCAGCAAGCCGGCGCGGGTGGTGGCACCGACCAGGGTGAAGGGCGGCAGTTCGAGCTTGATGGAACGCGCCGCCGGTCCCTCGCCGATCATGATGTCGAGCTGGTAGTCCTCCATCGCCGGATAGAGGATTTCCTCGACCACCGGGCTGAGTCGGTGTATCTCGTCGATGAACAGCACATCATGGGGCTCGAGATTGGTGAGGATCGCGGCCAGGTCGCCCGGCTTCTCCAGCACCGGACCGGAAGTCTGACGCAAGCCGACGCCCATTTCGTTGGCGATGATGTGCGACAGCGTGGTCTTGCCCAGCCCCGGCGGTCCGAAGATCAGCACATGATCGAGGGCTTCGCTACGCTTGCGGGCAGCGGCGATGAAAATGTCCATCTGCTCGCTGACCTGGGGCTGGCCGACATAGTCCGCCAGCCGCTTTGGACGCAGCGCGCGTTCCTGCGGGTCTTCCCCGGCCTCCAGCGCCGGATCGATCAGCCGCGGTTCTTCGTTCATCGCTTCACCGCCTGCTGCAGGGCCTGCTTGATCAGGGCTTCGGGATTGTCGTCATCGACCACGCCGGCCGCGGCCTCGACCATGCGGCTCGCATCGGCCGGCTTGTAGCCCAGCGCCTGCAGCGCCTCGACGGCCTCGCTGTGGCGGGCATTGCGGCTGGCGGTGGCTCCAGGCACGGCGCCGGCCGGCAGCACGGCGGCCTGATCCAGCTTGTCCCTGAGCTCCACGATCAACCGTTCGGCGGTCTTCTTGCCGACGCCGGGCAGCCGCGTAAGGGTGGCCACATCGGCGGCCTGGATGCAGGCGGCGAACTCCGTCTCGGAAATGCCGGAAAGCAGGGTCAGCGCCATCTTCGGGCCGACTCCGTTGACCCTGATCAGCTGGCGGAACAGGGCGCGTTCCTGCTCGCCGTGAAAACCGATCAGGCTGTGGGCATCGTCCTTGATCTGCAGGTGGGTCCACAGCGCCACCCGCTCGCCCTCTGGCGGCAGCTGATAGTAGGTGGACATGGAGACATCGACTTCATAGCCCACTCCGTTGCAATCGATGAGCACCTGTGGCGCGCGCTTGAGTGCGAGGATTCCAGTCAGTCGGCCGATCATCGGCGGCGTGTTCTCCGGTTCTTGAAGGCGCTGGCGGGCAGCCCCGTTCGGTTTTCCATCATCTGGTGCTGGGCGTGGCAGATGGCCAGCGCCAGGGCATCGGATTCGTCGATCTGCGGCTCGGTCGTCAAGCCCAGAAGACGCATCACCATGTGCCGCACCTGTTCCTTTTCCGCCGCACCACGCCCGACCAGGGCCTGCTTGACTTCGCGTGGCGCGTATTCATGGATCTGCAATCCGGCCTGATGGCCGGCACAGATGGCGGCGCCCCGCGCCTGCCCCAGCTTGAGCGCGGAATCCGCATTCTTGTGCATGAACACCGACTCGATGCTCATCTGCACCGGCTGGTGTTCGGCGATCACCGCGCACAGCTGTTCGAAGATGTCGCCGAGACGCTGCGGAAAACTGTCGCCGCGCACCCGAATATGGCCACTGGCGCAATAGATCATGCGGTCCCGGCGATTGTCGATCAGACCATAGCCGGTCAGCCGCGAGCCCGGGTCGATACCCAGGATGATCATTCCCCGCTGCCGCCCCTGCGGCTCACTGCTCCATGTCCGGATGCAGGTCGGCGTTGTGGTAGACCTCCTGCACATCGTCGAGCTCTTCGAGCGTGTCGATCAGACGCTGTACCTTTTCACTGTCTTCGACGCCCAACTCGACGCTGTTGGCTGCGCGCATGGTGAGCTCGGAATCCACCGGCTCGTGGCCGGCGGCGATCATCGCCTCCTTGACCTTGAGGTAGTCGGCAGGCGCGGTCAGCACCTCGATCAGTCCGTCTTCCTCGGTGACCACATCCTCGGCGCCGGCTTCCAGCGCCGCTTCCATGATGGCGTCCTCATCGCTGCCCGGCGGGTAGACGAGTACGCCGACGGCACTGAACATGAAGGCCACGGAGCCGTCCTGGCCGAGGTTGCCGCCGGACTTGCTGAAGGCGTGGCGCACCTCCGCCACGGTACGGTTGCGGTTGTCAGTGAGGCAATCGACGATCAGCGCGACCCCGGCCGGGCCGTAGCCTTCGTAGCGGATTTCCTCGTAATCGGAGCCTTCCAGCTCACCGGCGCCACGCTTGATGGCGCGTTCGATGGCGTCCTTGGGCACCGACTGGGCCTTGGCCTTGTCCACCGCCGTGCGCAGACTGGGGTTGGCGGCCAGATCGGAGCCGCCCTTGGCGGCCACCGTGATCTCGCGTATCAGTCGGGTGAAAAGCTTGCCGCGCTTGGCGTCCTGCGCCTTCTTGCGGTGCTGAATGTTGGCCCATTTGCTGTGTCCTGCCACGGTGCGAACCTCGAATCTCAAAACCCCGGCATTTTACCACCAAAGCGGCGGCCCATGTCACCAGCGGGCGGGCAGTTTGCGGTTGATGTAGATGCGCTTGCCCTCGATTTCGATATAGCCGCCGATCTTCAGCTCCTTGAGGATGCGGTGCACCATCTCGCGGGTGGCGCTGACGCGCAGCGCAATGTCCTGCTGGGTCAGCCGTTCAGTGACCTTGCGCCCGTCCGGAAGATCCACGGCGTGCTTGTAGAGCACCCGAACCACGCGCCCGTAGACATCCTCCAGCGCCAGGCTGCTGACTTCTTCGGTGAGGTGCTGGATCATCGTGACCAGTCGGTCGATCAGACGCATGGCGAGACCGGGACAGACGAGCAGTCCGTCCATGAACAGCTGGCGGGAGATCACTGCGAAATGGGCCGGTTCGGTGGTTTCGATGCTGGCCTGGCGGGGAATGCCCCCGACTGGCGCCAGCTCGCCGAAGGAGTCGCCCGGCCCCAGGCTGTTGATGATGATTTCCTTGCCCTTGTCGTTACGCAGGAAGACATCGACCCTGCCATCGATGATGACATACAGCGAGTCGGTGAGGTCGCCCTGTTTGACCACCAGTTCGCCCTTGTCGAAGGCCTGGATCTCCAGCTGGTCGATGAGCTGCCGCAGGTCTTCGTCCTCCAGCCCTTCGAACAGCGAAGCCTGGCGGAGGACCTGGAGAACCCGGGTGCGCGGGGGCGTGATGAGGTTGTGCATGGCCGGTCTTGCCTGATACAGAGCGGTCTATTCTAGGCCCACCGCCGGCCGGCGCAAGCCCGGAGTACGGCTACTTGCCGTGCTCTTCCAGCAACAGGGACTGGCCGGTCATTTCCTCGGGCTGCGGCAAACCCATCAGCTGCAGCAGGGTCGGCGCCAGTGCCGACAGGTTCTCGCCGGTGGCCAGTCGCCAGGGCACTTCGTCGATGACCAGGCAGGGCACCGGGTAGATGGTGTGCTGGGTGTGGGGTTCACCGGTGACCGGATCGACCATTTCGTCACAGTTGCCGTGGTCGGCGGTGAGAATCACCGAGTAGCCCTCCTCCACCGCCGTATCCAGCACCCGGCCCACCTCGCGGTCGAGGGTTTCCACCGCGCGGATGACGGCATCGCGCACGGCGGTGTGCCCGACCATGTCACCATTGGCAAAATTGACCACCAGAAAGCCGTATTGATGCGATTTGAGGGCCTGGATCATCTCGTCGGCCACCTCTTTTGCGCTCATCTCGGGCTTGAGGTCGTAGGTGGAAACATCCGGTGACGGGATCATCTTGCGGTCTTCTCCGGGGAAGCGGTGCTCGCGCCCTCCGTTGAAGAAGAAGGTGACATGGGGGTATTTCTCGGTTTCCGCGCAATGGAACTGCTTGTAGCCGGCCTGACTGATGATGCTGCCCAGGGTGACCTTGGGCGGTTCCGGCGGAAAGGCGATCGGGGTCAGGAACTCCGGATCGTACTGGGTCATGCAGGTAACGGTGATCGGCTCGTAGTTGCCGCGGTCGAAGCAGCTGAATTCATGGTGGCTGAGCGCGGCGGTGAGCTGGCGCGAGCGGTCGTTGCGGAAATTGAAGAAGATCATCTCGTCTTCCTTTTCCATCGGAATGTAGTCGGGCAGCACCGTCGGCTCGATGAATTCATCAGTGACACCGGCCTCGTAGGCGTCCTGCACCGCCAGCGTGGTGTTCTTGGCCTGGTGCCCCTCGCCATACACCACCGCACGCCAGGCCAGTTCGGTACGGTCCCAGCGACGATCGCGGTCCATCGCATAGTAGCGTCCGGAGATGGTGCCGATCACGCCGCCGTGCTCGGACAGCGCCAGCTCGACATCGGGAATGAAGTTGAGCGCCGATTTCGGCGGCGTGTCGCGACCGTCGGTGATGACATGCACCTGCGGCACCACATGATGCTGGGCGCAGAGCTTGATCAGCGCCAGCAGGTGATTGATGTGGCTGTGCACGCCGCCATCGGAGACCAGACCGATCAGGTGCAGCGGCCGGTCCTTCTTTCTCGACTGGGTGACCGCCGCCAGCAGCGCCGGATTGGTGAAGAAGCTGCCGTCCTCGATGGCATCGTCGATGCGAATCAGGTCCTGCTTGACGATGGTACCGCTGCCGATGGTCATGTGGCCGACTTCGGAGTTGCCCATCTGCCCCACCGGCAGGCCCACGCCCTTGCCGGAAGCCTCGAGCGCAGTGTGTGGGTGGGAGGAAAAATAGCGATCGAAGTTCGGGGTGGCGGCTTCGATGACGGCGTTGTTGGTCTTGCTCGGATTGAGACCGAAGCCGTCGAGAATGATCAGGACGGCGGGACGGCGCGGGACGGCTCTCGCTTCTGGCATGCGGTTTCTTTTTCTCGTCGACGGCTATAACAGCGTTTCATTATACACTAAAGCTGCCGGCCTTAGAATCCCGCCTCTGAAGCACTCAGACCTTGAACTGCTCCACCAGTTGTTCGAGGCGCACCGACAGTTCCCGCACCTGATGGGCCATGCCGGCCATCTCGCTGGAGCGGGAGGTGGTGCGTGAGGACAGATCATTGATTGCGGCAACCCGCTGGTGCACGGCTCCGGCCTCCCGCTGTTGCTGCACGGTGACTTCGGAGATCTGCCGGTTCATGCCGAGCATGCCATCGACGGCCTCGGCGATCTTTTCCAGTGCCTCGCCGGCCTGACGCACCTGTTGCAGGCCCTCCTCCGCCTTGCGCCGCCCGTCGCCCATTACCTGCACCGCCTGCTGCGAGCCGCGGGTCAGGGATTCGATCTTGCTCTGGATCTCTTCGGTGGATTCCTGGGTGCGGCTGGCCAGCGAACGCACCTCGTCAGCCACCACGGCGAAGCCGCGGCCCTGTTCACCGGCACGCGCCGCCTCGATGGCGGCATTGAGCGCCAGCAGGTTGGTC
This sequence comes from Gammaproteobacteria bacterium, assembly GCA_026989015.1. GTDB lineage: Bacteria > Pseudomonadota > Gammaproteobacteria > S144-22. The sequence continues at coordinate 22,937 of JALSKD010000198.1, read as the reverse complement.
TGCTCGGCAATGCTGCGGATCACCTCGAGCACGCCGCTGATGGACTGCACTTCGCTCTCCAGTTCATCCACCACCTGCGCCGCCTGCTCCACATCGCGTGACAGTGCCTGGCTGGTATCGACGCTGCGCCGCACGACATCGCGCCCGGAAGCGGCCTGCTGTTGCGTCTGCTGGGCCAGTTCCGTGGCCTCGACGGTATGACCGGCCACTTCCTCGATGCCGCGCGCCATGCTGTCCACCGAGTCACTGACCTGCCCGATCTCCCGGTTTTGCTCGGTCACATGCTGCCGGGTTTCCTCGACCGCTTGCGACATGCTGCCGGAAGACTCGGCCAACTGCCGGCTGCTGGCGGAGACTTCCTTCATCAGCTGCTGCAGCTTGGCCGAAAACCGGTTGAAGGCGTCGGCCAGCCGGCCAAATTCGTCCTGCGCGCGCACATCGAGGCGGCGCGTCAGGTCGCCGTCGCCCTCGGCGACATCTTCCAGCGCGGCCACGGTCTGGTTCAGCGGCAGCGTGACCATGCGGCTGATGACAAAGGCGATCAGCACGCCCAGCACCAGGCCGATGCCGGCCAGCGACAGCTGCGCCTTGAGCCCGGTATCTACCGACGCCTGCAGCTGGTGGCTGAGGGTTTCCATGCTTTCGGTTTCGCGCTCGACCAGGGCATCGATCTTGTCATTCAATGACCTCAGGATCGGCACGATCATCTGCTTGAGCAGATAGACATCCATGCGACGCTGCGGACTTTCATTCTTGTCGATGAGCTGCTGAAGAATGTCACGGGCCCCGTCCACGGCCTCGCGGATCTGCGCCAGCCCTTCCTCCTGTTCGAAGGTGAACAGATCCTGGTAACGGTCCATGCCTTCAATCAGCTTCATCACCTGATCGAAGGCAGCCAGCATGTTCTCGCGGGTCGCCTCGTTGGGGTTGGTGATGTACAGGCGCAGCGCCGTCATCATCTTTTGCATGTTGTAGCGGGTCTCATGGAGGTGGTTGTACCAGTCCAGGCGTTCCTCGCCACCGCCTTCATCCTTCTCCGATTCCACCATGTTGGACAGCGCCGCCAGCACATTGATGGTACGCGGGTTGATCACCTCACCGGCAAAGGCCAATGCCGGCTCGTTATCGATCGGGTTGCGGGCCAGCTTGAGAATATTCTCTTCGTGGCCACCTGCTTCCTCCAACTGCTGCTGCATGCTGCGTATCAGTGCCTGCAACTCGGTGGACTGGCGGGCCTTTTTCAGTTCCAGCATCCGCTTCAGCGATTCCCCTGCTTCCCAGCGGTAGTTCTGGAAATCCTGTCGATAGCGGTCCTCGCCGGTCATCAGAAAATTGCTGATGCCGTTGGAGTAGTTGCCCAGGTATTCGTTGAAGCGCTGGGCCTCGATGACCAGCGGCTGGGATTCGTCGGTCAGCGAGCTGACGGTGCGGCGGGCATCGTTGAGGTTGAAATAGGAGATGGCCACATTGATCAACAGGATCAGCAGAATCAGGCCGAAGCCGATCCAGATCTTGTGTTTGATGAGCAAACGGTTGGCGAGGGCTTTCATGGGAAGAATCGCTGTGCTCCGTGCGGCTTGTTGAGACAGGTATCGACGATCGGGCCGAACTCTTTAATCGAGTATAGGAGGCATTCGCAAAAGTGCAGGATGGATGGCTCACCAGGCATCGGGGCGGTCCTTGTCCTGTTTCGCGCGCTGCTGCCGTTGCCATTCCGCCTGCTCCGCGCGCAACTGTTGCAACCGGTCGGGGCGGGCATAGGTCAGGCGCAGCGCGTGGGCCGGCCAATCCTGACGCAGGGTGATCTCCAGTGGCGGCTGGCGCCAGCGGTAGGCTTGATCGGTGAGAAAGCGACCTTCAATGCGTTCGGGTGGACCGTAACGCTGCGTCAGCTTGCGCAGCAGGCGCGGGGAGCGGAGCCGTGGGAACTCGTATTCGGCGAATGCGAAGGTGCCGTCGGCCTTGACGAAGCCCAGGTACAGGCGGCGGGATTCAGCGAGCAGGGCGTCGCTGCGGTAGGCGTCGAAGAATTCGCCCTCGCCGGCCTCGCGCAGCAGCTCCGCACCGGCCTGACGCACCGCCTGGCGCAGGGCGTCACGCCGGGCCGTGGCCAGGTCGATGCCGAACAGCTCGACCGCCGGGCTCGCCGGTGCATGCAGCAACAGGATCAGAAAGAGCGGAAGCAGGCGCATGACCGGGCTATCGGCCATGGGCGCGGAAGGTTTAGGCCCGCTCGTCAGGGGCCCAGGTCTTCGGGTTTGGGCGGTTTGCCGTCATCGACATAGTCGTCATCGTCCTCGTCCTCACCACCGGCATCATCGTCCTCGTCTTCCTCGGCCTCGATGCGGTCCAGCTCGGCTTCCATCTCTTCCTCGCTCAATGGCTCATATTCCCCATGGCCAGTGTCATTGCTGTCGATCGGATCCTCGACCACCTCCAGGTCCTCATCGCCGAGCGGCATGCCGGAGGCGGTTCCCGCCGTTCCGGTTGCCGCGGCCGCCGCGGCTTTTTCTTCGGCTTCCTCGGCGGCCATCCGCGCCTCCTCCTCGGCGCGCGCCTTGAGCTTGTCGGCGAGCAGGAAGCGTGAGGCGATGACACCGCCCTCGAACAGCAGCCACATGGGCACCGCCAGCAGCACCTGGGAGATGACATCGGGCGGGGTCAGCAGCATGCCGATGACGAAAGCGGCCACGATGATATAGGGCCGCGCCTGGGCCAGCTTGTCCGGCGTGGTCAGACCCATCGCAACGATGATGATGGTCGCCACCGGCACCTCGAAGGCGAGTCCGAAACCGAAGAACAAGGAAATGACAAAATCCAGATAGCGCCCGATATCGGTGGAGATATTGACGATTTCCGGTCCCACCGAGGTGAAGAAGCCAAAGACCAGCGGAAACACCACGAAATAGGCGAACAGCACACCGGCATAGAACAGGAAGATGCTGGAGACCAGCAGCGGCAGCGCGAGACGCTTCTCGTGCTTGTACAGCCCGGGCGCAATGAAGGCCCAGATCTGGTAGAGGATGAAGGGCATGCCGAGAAACACCGACAGCACCAGCACCAGCTTGAAAGGTGTCAGGAACGGCGAGGCCACATCGATGGCAATCATGCTGGCACCTTCCGGCAGGTGCCGGGTCAGCGGCTCGGCGAGGAAGGTGTAGATGTCATTGGCCCAGTAGAACAGGCTCAGGAAAATGACCAGAATCGCCAGCACGATGCGCAGCAGGCGATCGCGCAACTCGATCAGGTGGTCCATCAGCCCCATGGTCTGGGCCGGATCATCAGGTGACTGGCGGTCTTCCATCAGGCGCGGGGCTTGTCGGACGGAGCATCGAGGGTTTCGGATGCCGTGGCCGACGCTGCCGTATCAGCATCGGCCACGGGTTTGGTGGCGGCCTCGGCGGTGTCACGCAGGCTGTCGGCAATCTCTCCCATGCCGACATCCTGTTGGGTGTCCTTGACGATCTCCTTCAGGGATTGCAGCTCGTCCTGCTGCTGTTGCAGCATGCGCTGCAGCTCGTCGGTGCGGAACTCGCGTTCCACATCGGCCTTCACATTGGTGACGAAGCGGCGCAGCCTGGCGAAATACACCCCCGCCTTGCGCGCCACCGTGGGCAGCCGTTCCGGGCCAATGACCAGCAGCGCGACGATGGCGATCACCACCATCTCGGCAAACCCCAGATCGAACATGGTGGCCTAGACTTTTTCCTTGTCTTCAGTGGCCTTGCCTTCGATCACATTATCGGAGGAAGCGGAAGGATTGGCCTCCTCGTCCTTGACCGCCTTCTTGAAGCTGCGGATCGCGCCGCCGAGGTCCGAGCCGACATTGCGCAGCTTCTTGGTGCCGAACAGCAGCACCACGATCGCCAGGATCAGCAGCAGGGACCAGATACTCATTCCACCAAAACCCATCTTACACCTCGTTCATTCAGTTGATTTGCGGGACGCCTTCTCTTCATGGCCGGAAAGGCCGAAGCGGCGGTCCAGTTCCTGTAAAACCTGTTCCGCGGTCAGGCCGCGGTGCGCCAGCAGCACCAGACAATGGAACCACAGATCGGCCATTTCGTAGATAACCTGGCCATCATCGTCGCCCTTGGCGGCAATGATCGTCTCGGCGGATTCCTCGCCGATCTTCTTCAGAATGCCGTCCACGCCCCTGGCGTAGAGGCTGGCGACATAGGAGCTGCCGGGATCGGCGGCCTTGCGTGCCTCCAGCACCGCCATCAGGCGTTCGAGTATATCATGACTCATCGCGGTCCCATTACCGATAGATCTCGTCGGGGTTCTTCACGACCGGCTCGTCGGTGACCCATTCGCCGTCGCGCCAGACCCGGTAGAAACAGCGCCGGCGCCCGGTATGGCAGGCAATTCCGCCCTTCTGGATCACCTTCATCAGCACCACATCGGCGTCGCAGTCGATGCGCAGCTCGCGCAGTTCCTGCACATGGCCGGATTCCTCGCCCTTGAACCAGAGTTTTTGCCGCGAACGCGACCAGTAGACGGCGCGTTGCTGCTCCAGCGTCAGACGCAGTGCCTCGCGGTTCATCCAGGCCAGCATCAGCACCTCGCCGCTGTCCGCGTCCTGGGCAATGGCGGGCACCAGGCCATCGTCATCCCAACGGATGGCGTCGAGCATGTCGTCGATGTTCACAGCCGCACCTCGATGCCGCGCTCGCGCATGTAGCGTTTGACCTCGCCGATCCGGTATTCGCCGAAATGGAAGATGCTGGCCGCCAGCACCGCGTCGGCATGCCCTTCCAGCACGCCTTCGGCCATGTGTTCCAGGCTGCCGACCCCGCCGGAGGCGATGACCGGCACCTTCACCGCGTCGGACACCCGCCGCGTGAGTTCCAGATCGAAACCGGCCTTGGTGCCGTCACGGTCCATGCTGGTGAGCAGGATTTCACCGGCGCCGTAGGCGTCCATGCTCTCCACCCATTCCAGCGCGTCGATGCCGGTACCCTTGCGGCCACCGTGGGTGAAGATCTCCCAGCGCGGCGGCTCATCCTCGCCACTGACCCGCTTGGCATCGACGGCGACGACGATGCACTGGGAACCAAAGCGGTCGGCCGCCTGTTTGACGAAATCGGGATTGAAGACCGCGGCGCTGTTGATGCCGACCTTGTCGGCGCCGGCATTGAGCATGCGCCGGATGTCGGCGATCTCGCGGATGCCGCCGCCAACGGTAAGCGGAATGAATACCTCGCTGGCCACCGCTTCCACCAGATGCACCATGGTGTCGCGGTTGTCGGAGGTGGCGGTGATGTCGAGGAATGTCAGCTCATCGGCGCCTTCCTCGTTGTAGCGGCGGGCATTCTCGACCGGATCGCCGGCGTCGCGGATTTCGACGAAGCGGACGCCCTTGACCACGCGGCCATTGTCGACATCGAGACAGGGAATGATGCGGCGGGCCAGACCCATGTGTCAGCTCCGCGTATCGAGCCAGGCTTGCGCCTCGGCCAGGTCAATGCTGCCTTCGTACAGCGCGCGGCCGATGATGACGCCCTCGATGCCGCTGTCGCTGACTGCCTGCAGGCGCTGGATATCGCCCAGATCGGTGACGCCGCCCGAGGCGATGACCGGTATCGAGATCGATCGCGCCAGCGCCTCGGTGGCCTCCACATTGACGCCCTGCATCATGCCGTCACGGCTGATGTCGGTATAGACGATGGCCGACACGCCCTCGTCCTCGAAACGCCTGGCCAGAGCCTCGGCACGCGTGTCGGAGGATTCGGCCCAGCCCTGCACCGCGACCAGCCCGTTCCTGGCATCGATGCCGACGATGACCCGATCCGGGAACTCGGCACAGAGGTCGCTGACGAACTCCGGCTGACGCACGGCCTGGGTACCGATGATCACATAGCGCACGCCGGCGGCGAGATAGGCCTCGACGGTGTCCATGGTGCGGATGCCGCCGCCGATCTGCACCGGCAGCTCCGGGTAGGCGTCACAGATCGCCTCGACCACATCGGCATTCACCGGTTCACCCTCGAAGGCGCCGTCGAGGTCCACCAGGTGCAGGCGTTTGGCACCCTGATCGACCCACTGCCCGGCCATCGCCACCGGGTCGTCGGAAAACACGGTGCTGTCTTCCATGCGACCCTGGCGCAGGCGCACGCATTGCCCCTGCTTCAAATCGATTGCCGGTATCAGAATCATGTCTGTCCGTTCCAGTTGACGAAGTTCTCGAGCAACCGCAAGCCCGCGTCGGCGCTCTTCTCGGGGTGGCACTGCAACGCGAACACATTGTCACGGGCAATGGCGCAGGTAAAGCCGCGGCCGTAGTGACAGTGGCCGATCTCGAGATCGGGACTTTCGGTCTCGAGGTAATAGCTGTGCACGAAGTAAAAACGGCTGTCGTTGTCGATGCCGGCCCACAGTGGGTGTGCACGGGTCTGATGCACCGTGTTCCAGCCCATGTGGGGCACCTTCAGCCGCTGGCCGTTGTCATCGCGCAGGTCGTCTCCGAAATAGCGTACCGCTCCGGGAAACAGCCCCAGACAATCCGTGCCACCGTTCTCCTCGCTGTGTTCGACCAGTACCTGCATGCCCATGCAGATACCGAGGAAGGGTTTTTCCCGCGCCGCCGCGACGATGCTGTCGCGCAGGCCGTGATCATCAATGGCGCGCATGCAGTCCCGAGCCGCGCCCTGACCGGGGAACACCACCCGTTCGGCGGCGGCGATCTGCTCCGGGTCCGAGGTCAGGCGCACGGGTGCGGTGGTCACATGCTCCAGCGCCTTGGTGACCGAGCGCAGGTTGCCCATGCCGTAGTCGATGACCGCGACCGTCATGACCTAGAGGCTGCCCTTGGTGGAGGGGATGACCTCGCCCATGCGCGGGTCCGGCGTGACCGCCATGCGCAGCGCACGACCGAAGGCCTTGAATACGGTTTCGGCGATGTGATGCGCATTGCGCCCCTGCAGGCAATCGATGTGCAGCGTCGCCAGTGCGTGGTTGACGAAGCCCTGGAAGAATTCATGGATCAGGTCCACATCGAAGCGTCCGATCTGCGCACGCGGATAATCGACCCGGTATTCGATGCCGGGGCGGCCGGAGAAGTCGATGACCACCCGTGACAGGGCCTCGTCCAGCGGCACATAGGCATGGCCGTAGCGCTGGATGCCTTTCTTGTCGCCCAGCGCCTCGCGGAAGGCCTGGCCAAGGGTAATGCCGATATCCTCCACCGTGTGGTGATCGTCGATGTGCAGGTCGCCCTCGGCCTGGATCTGAAGATCGATCAGGCCGTGGCGCGCAATCTGCTCCAGCATGTGCTCGAGAAAGGGGATGCCGGTTTCGAAACGGGTGTCCCCGTTGCCGTCGAGATTGACGGAGACGGTGATCCGGGTTTCCAGGGTATTGCGGGTGACGGTGGCGCTGCGCTGGGACATGGACGGGTACCGGTGGGCGGTGAGGCCGGGATCAATCAGGGCCGGTGATGATAATGCCCCACGGGGCAAAAATACAGCCCCGCCGCGCCATCCGGCCGCTCAGGGCGCCGGGTAGAGCCGGTCCAGCCAGCCGCCCACGGCATCCAGCAGCAGGTCGCCGCGATCGGTGAAATAATGGTTGGCGTCCGGCAGCTTGCGCTGGCTGTAGTTCGGGTGCGCCCAATCCTTCATCTGCTGGACACGCAACGCCGCCAGCCGCTGTACCGCCGGGTAGTCGTCGCTGCCGTAGAGATCGAGGATCGGCTTCTTCATGCGTTCCAGCGGAAAGGGCTCCAGCATCGGCTGGCGGTAGTCGGTAGCCCCCATGCCGATGCCGACGAAGGCGTCGAAACCCTCCTCGCCCAGTTCCCGCACATACTGCATCGCCATGTGCGCGCCACAGGAGTGGGCGATCAGCACGATGCGTTCATTGCCCTGCTCGCGCAGAAACTCCAGCGCGGCGCGGATGCGCGGCACCGCGTGCTCGAACAGCGGCACATAGTCGTAATACTTGGCCTCCTTGTGGAGCACCGGCAACTGGATCGACAGGGTGTTCCAGCCCTGCTCGGCCAGCCCCACGCGCAGCGGGTTGACCACATCCGCCCAATCCGGGTGATAGCCCCTGCCGTGCAGGATCAGCACCGCGCCGCGCGGGGCTTCAGCCTCTGTATAGATACCGAGAAAGACACGGCCTTCGGCCTCAAGGTCCACCGGATCGCCGTCCAGGATGGCATCGACGATCTCGTCGCGCAGGCGCTGTTCGCGCGCATAATCCGGCTCGGCGGCGGCCCAGGCCATCAGAGGCAACAGCCACAGCCACAGCCACAGCCACAGCCAGCCCAGCATCCACGGTCTTGTCTTCATTTCATCCTCCTTTCGAACGCAGAATGAAGGTCACCGGCCCATCGTTCTGCAGGAACACCTGCATGTCGGCGCCAAACCGCCCGCTGGCCACAGGCTCGTGTCGCTCCCCGGCCTGTTCCAGAAGTGCTTCGAACAGCGCCTCCCCCCGTTCCGGCGGTGCCGCCGAGGTAAAACTGGGCCGGCGGCCCTTTCGGGTATCGGCGGCCAGCGTGAACTGGGGCACCAGCAGCAGACCGCCTCCGATGTCCCGCAGACTGAGGTTCATGCGGCCCGTATCGTCCGCGAACACCCGATAGTTGAGCAACCGCTCCAGCTGGCGGGTACATTCGGCCTCGTCGTCTTCGGGCTCGAATCCGGCGAAGACCAGCAGGCCCTGACCGATGGCGCCAACGACCTCTCCATCCACTTCGACCCGCGCTGCGCGCACCCGTTGCAACAACAGGATCATCGCTGACTATTCGACGCGATCAAGCATCGCGTTGGTGCTGTCCACCAGCGCGCGGCTGATGCCCGGCTCCGATACCGCGTGTCCGGCATCGGAGATGACCTTCAGTTCACTGCCCGGCCACTGCTCATGCAGGGCAAAGGCCTGATCGATGGGGCAGATCACGTCGTAGCGCCCATGCACGATATAGGCGGGCAGATGGGTGATACGGCCCAGATTCTGCAGCAGCGCGTTCTCCTCGAAGAAGCACTTGTTGAAGAAGTAATGGCATTCGATGCGCGCGATCGACAGCGCCGTATGCGGATGCGCGAAGTAGCCAAGCACGCCCGGATCCGGGCGCAGGGTGGCGGTACTGCCTTCCCAGATCGACCAGGCCTTGGCCGCCGCCATGCGCTCGATCTCGTTGTCGCCGGTGAGCCGGCGGTGGTAGGCGGCGACCATGTCGTCCCGCTCGTCCTCGGGAATCGGTGCCACGAACTGTGCCCAGGCATCCGGATAGAGTCGCGAAGCCCCTTCCTGGTAGAACCAGCGGATGTCCCGTTCACGACACAGGAAAATACCGCGCAGTACCAGCCCGAGCACACGCTGCGGATGGGCCTCGGCATAGGCCAGTGCAAGCGTTGAACCCCATGAACCGCCGAACAGCACCCAGCGATCTATGCCCAGGTGCTCGCGGATCTTCTCCATGTCCTCGATCAGGTCCTGGGTGGTGTTCTCCTCAAGGCTGGCATGGGGCGAGGACTTGCCGCAGCCGCGCTGATCGAACAGGATGATGCGGTAGCGTTCGGGATCGAAATAGCGCCGGTGCGCCGGCTCCGCGCTGCCCCCCGGACCGCCGTGAAGAAACACCACTGGCACGCCGCTGCGGGTGCCGCACTCCTCCACATAGAGGCGATGGCGGTCGGAGACATCGAGATGAAAGGTCTGGATCGGCTTGATCGCGGGAAACAGCATGCAACAGGTCCTGAATCGGGTTCATGTAGGAAAAATCCTACAGCTTCTGCTTCCGCCTTCCTACATGGTCTGTCAACTATTGCACTACACATCCAGACGCCGAATCGCCACTATATACACAGGCAACAGGGACGCGCCGGAACAGGGAAGGATGGCTCAAGCAAGGCGGCTTGTTCAGGAAGGCACTATCTCAGGGATGTATATTCAAGTCAATCACATGCCAGGACGGCTCTAACGGCCTCAATCAGGGATTTGATTGAGGCTTTTTTTTGCCCGCTCGCCGGCGACCGGGCGACCGCCTTCCGCCTCACCCGGGAAGACAACCGCTGCGTCACAGGCCCCCGAACTGCTATCATCGGCCTTTTGCGGAATCGCCCGGTCATGTTCGCCCAGCCCCCGAAAAAACTGCTGCGTCCGGTCGGCCGCGCGATCGCCGACTTTTCAATGATCCGTGACGGCGACCGCATCCTGCTCGGCCTTTCCGGAGGCAAGGACTCCCTCTCGCTGCTGCACCTGTTGGCACATTTCCGTCGGCATGCACCGATCCGCTTCGAACTGGGTGCTGTGACCATCGATCCGCAGAGCGAGGATTTCGACCCCTCCCCGCTGATCCCCTACATGAAATCACTGGGCATCGATTACCATTTCGTCAGCGAGCCGGTCGTGGAGCTGGCCGAGCGCCACATGGGCAAGGACTCCTTCTGCGCCTTCTGCTCGCGCATGCGCCGCGGGCTGATGTACAAGACCGCCCGCGCCGGAGGCTATGGCGTACTGGCGCTGGCCCAGCATCTGGACGACCTGGCCGAAAGCTTCCTGATGTCGGCATTGCACGGCGGAAGGCTGAAGACCATGAAGGCGCATTACCGCATCGACGAGGGCGATCTGAGAGTGATCCGCCCACTGGTCTATGCCCGCGAACGGCAGTTGCGCGCCTTTGCCGACAGCGCCGGCCTGCCGGTGATCGAGGACAACTGCCCGGCCTGCTTCGCCGCCCCCACCCAGCGCCAGCGCATGAAGGAGATCCTCGCCGCGCAGGAGGCCGACTACCCCAACACGTTCAGAAACCTTCTGTCCACGCTGCGCCCGCTGATGTCCGAAGGCCTGCCCGCCGACTGATCACTTGCGCCAGAAGGTCGGCGTGAACAGCACCAGCAGGGTGAAGATCTCCAGCCGCCCGAGCAGCATGGCCAGGCTGAGCACCCACTTGGCGAAATCATTGATACCGGCGAAGTTCTGTCCCACATCCCCGAGCCCCGGACCCAGGTTGTTGAGGCAGGCGGCGACCGCCGAAAAGGCCGTCTCCTGATCCAGCCCGCTGGCCATCAGCAGCAGGATCATCAGCGCCGACAATGCAAAATAGGCGGCAAAAAAGCCCCATACCGCCTCTACCACCTTGTCCGGCACCGCCTGGCGGCCAAGCTTGACCGCAAAACGCCCCGACGGGTGCACCAGCCGCTTCAGCTCCCGAGCGCCCTGTTTGACCAGCAGCAGGATACGGATCACCTTGATCCCGCCTCCGGTAGAGCCGGCGCAACCGCCCATGAAGCTCAGGTACAGCAGCAGCACCGGCAGAAAGCCGGGCCAGCTGTAGTAGGCCTGGGTGGTGAAGCCGGTGGTGGTGCCGATGGAGACCACCTGAAACAGTCCCTCGATAAGCGCATCCAGCGGCTCGTGGAAGGTGCGGGTCTGCCACAGGTAGGCCACGGTGATCAGCCCCACCACCGCCATCACTCCCAGATAGGTACGCAACTCGGCATCGCGCAGATAGGCGGTGAGACGCTTCTGCCGCAACACGGTGAAGTGCAGCGCGAAATTGATTCCCGAAAGCAGCATGAACACGATGGCCACCAGTTCGATGCCACGGTTGTCGAAATAGCCCAGGCTGGCGTCATGGGTGGAAAAGCCGCCGATGGCCACGGTGGAGAAGGCATGCCCGACGGCATCGAACAGCCCCATGCCCGCCGCCCAGTAGGCCAGCGCGCAGGCAACGGTGAGGAGCAGATAGATGTTCCACAGCGCCTTGGCCGTCTCGGTGATGCGTGGTGTCAGCTTGTTGTCCTTGACCGGACCCGGCGTCTCGGCGCGGTAGAGCTGCATGCCGCCGATGCCCAGCATCGGCAGGATCGCCACCGCCAGCACGATGATGCCCATGCCCCCCAGCCATTGCAGTTGCTGGCGGTAGAAAAGTATCGAACTGGGCAGGGCATCGAGGCCGACGATCACCGTCGCGCCGGTGGTGGTCAGCCCGGAAATGGATTCAAAGATGGAATCGGTCAGAGACAGCGCGGTGGAGTCGGACAGGTACAATGGCACACCACCAGCCAGACCCAGCCCCAGCCAGAAGGACACCACCACCATGAAGCCGTCACGGAGCCTCAATTCGGCGGCATGGTGGCGAAACGGCAGCCACAGCAGGAACCCGAGGGACAGGATCAGCAGCAATGCCTTGATGAAGGCATGGCCGTCGTCCTCGCCTTCCCACCAGTCGATGACGATCGGCGGCAGCATGGTCAGGCTGAACAGCATCAGCAGCAGCCCGAGGATGCGCAGTACGGCGAAACCGTGCATGGGCGATCAGAGGAAGGTCGCTTTTGGCTGGAACAGTTTTTCCACCTCGTGGACCTGCCGCTTGTCGGTAAGGAAGATGATGACATGGTCGTCCGGCTCGATCACCGTGTCGTGGTGGGCGATCAGCACCTGCTCCCCGCGCACGATGGCCCCGATGACCGAACCGCGGGGCAGCTTGAGTTCGTCGAGACGACGGCCCACGACCTTCGAATCCTTGCGCGTGCCATGGGCCACCGCCTCGATGGCCTCGGCCGATCCGCGGCGCAGCGCATGCACCGCCACCACATCACCGCGGCGGATGTTGGCCAGCATCGCGCCGATGGTGACCTGGTGCGGAGATACCGCGATATCGATCATGTCACTCTCCACCAGATCCACATAGGCCGGGCGGTTGATCAGCGACATCGCCTTGCGCGCCCCCATGCGCTTGGCCAGCATCGCTGAAAGGATATTGGCCTCGTCGTCATTGGTCAGCGCGCAGAACACATCCATCGCCTCGATGTTCTCTTCTTCCAGCAGGTCCGGATTGGCGGCATCGCCCTGCAGTACCAGGGTGTTGTTCAGTTCCCGCGACAGCTCATCGGCGCGCTCCGGACTCATCTCGATGACCTTCACCTGGTAGCGCCGTTCCAGCAGTGCCGCCAGCTGACCGCCGATGCTGCCGCCTCCGGCCAGCATGACCTTGCGGATCGGCTTGTCGAGGCGGCGCAGCTCGGCGATGACGCGTGAAATATGCTTGCGCGCGGCAATGAAGAACACCTCGTCGTCCGGCTCGATCACCGTGTCCGCCTCGGCGGCCACCGCCTGCCCGCCACGGAAGATCGCCGCCACCCGTACATCGATACCCGGAATGTGCCGTCGGATGTCACGCAACGGGTGCCCCACCAGCGGACCGTCGGCATAGGCGCGCACCGCCACCAGTTGCACGCGCCCTCCGGCAAAATCCAGCACCTGCAGGGCGCTGGGGTGCTCGATCAGGTGATGGATGTATTCGGTGACCAGGTTTTCCGGGCTGATGGTCACCGATACCGGCACGCCGTCCTCCTCGTGGAACAGCTCACGGCGCTGCATGTAGTCCTGGCTGCGGATCCGCGCCACCCGCAGCGGGGTGTTGAACAGGGTCCAGGCGACCTGGCAGGCCACCATGTTGATTTCATCACTGTTGGTCAGGGCGATCAGCAGGTCCGCGTCGTCGATACCCGCCTGCTCCAGCACACTGGGGTAGGAACCGTTGCCACGGACGGTGCGTATGTCCATGCGCTCCTGCAACTCATCGAGCACTGGCTGGCTGACATCGACCACGGTGATCTCGTTGAAATCATCGCGTGCCAGCTCCCTGGCCACCGATGATCCGACCTGGCCGGCGCCAAGTATGATGATGTTCATGAGGCTATTTCCGGGTATGCAGGCCCAGGGCCTTGAGTTTGCGATAGAGGTTGGTGCGCTCCTGGCCGACCTTGCGCGCCAGCTCGGAGACATTGTTGCGGCACAGCTCGAGCTGACGACGCAGGTATTCCCGCTCGAAATGCTCACGGGCCTGGCGCAGGTCCCAGTCGAGATCGATGTTCAGCCGCAATACCTGCTCCGCTGGCGCCGCTGGCGGGCGCGGCGAGTCGGTCTGCACCGGCTCCAGACGGTCGAGGTCGGCTGGCTCGATGGTATCACCGCCGCCGGCCGCAAGCACGCGGCGCACCAGCAGCTTGAGCTCGTCCAGTCCGCCCGGCCAGGGGCGGTTACGCAGCCGGTTCTGCGCCGCCACGCCGAAGTGCCGGTAGGGCAACTGGTCGTGGTCGCTGAAGAAGGTGGCGTAGTACTCCAGCAGCTCCGGAATGTCTTCGCTGCGCTGCTGCAGTGTCGGCAGCCTGAGCGCATCGCGGAAGCGCTCGGCCAGTTCCGGCAACAGACCGCTGTTCCCGTGCAGTGCCTCGGCATCGACACCGCTGACGACCACCAGAGGGGCGGGCACACCGGCCTCGGCCTGTTGCAGGTATTCGAGCAGCGACCACTGTTGCTCCATGCCGAGTTCACCCACTTCGGGAACGAACAGGGCCTTGCCGCTTTCGGGCAATCCCCCATTGAGCACATCCGGACGAACCGGGTGCGCCCATTCGGAGAAATAATAGTTGCCCCAGATGCGGGCTTCGGGTCCGGGCTCGGCGACCAGCAGCAGCGGCTTCTGCATCTGGGCCCGGGCGCGCACCTGATCGCGCAGTTCGCGCATGCGCCGGGAATGCCCTACCGGCATCTCCAGTGCCTGTGGCGACGGGCCCTCGGCCGACGGAGCCGCATCGGCCAGCGCCGACTGCACGGTACGCAGCAGCTTGGCGGTGGACAGGGGTTTCTCGACGAAATCGCGCGCGCCGTGACGGGTGGCCTCGACCGCCGTCTCCACCGTGCCGTGCCCGGACATCATCACCACCGGCGCATCCAGCTGCCCGGCTTCGGACCATTCCTTGAGCAGGGTCACGCCGTCCACCTCGGGCATCCAGATGTCGAGCAGGATCAGATCGGGACGGAAGCGCTGACGCTGCTCACGCGCCTCGGCGGCGCTGGCGGCAACCTCGACGCGGTATCCTTCGTCTTCGAGGATGTCGCGCAGAAGGTCACGGATGTCCGGCTCGTCATCGACGACCAGTATGCGTTGCGATTGCGGCTGTTCGGACATGGCGGTTCTACTGCTCGGTTGTTGAGGACGCGGACTTGCCGGCATGGACCGAAACCACCGGCAGGCGCACGATGAATCGTGCGCCGGCGCCGTCCGGATTCTCGACCCAGACCAGGCCATTGTGCTCGTCGACGATCTTCTTGACGATGGCCAGCCCCAGCCCGCTGCCCCCGGTCTTGGTGGTCACATAGGGCTCGAACAGGGCATCCATCACTTCCTCGCCGATGCCGGGGCCGCTGTCCTCCACGGTCAGTTCGACATAGTGGCAGCCATACTCCTCCATGCAACGGGTGGCGACGCGTACCCAGCCTTCCTCGCCGACAGCTTCCAGTGCGTTCTTCAACAGATTGTGGATCAACTGGCGCAGGCGTACCGGATCGGCCTGTATCATCATCATTTTGTCATCCATGTCCAGCCGAATGTCGACCCGCCCGCGCTGGGCGCGGTACAGTTCAGCCACTTCGCTGATCAGGTCGTTGAGGCTGATCTGCTCCGGGTTGGGGTTCGGCGCACGGGCGTATTCGGTGAAGCTGTTGACCATGGATTTCATGGCCTCGACCTGCTGCACGATGGTATGGGTGTAACGGTCGAGCAGCGGCTGGCAGTCGGCTTCGACATGGCCATCCAGCTTGCGCTGCAGGCGTTCCGCCGACAGCTGGATCGGGGTCAGGGGGTTCTTGATCTCATGGGCCAGGCGGCGCGCCATCTCGCTCCAGGCGGAATCCTTCTGTGCCTGGATCAGTTCGGTCAGGTCATCAACCACGATGACCTGTTCACGCCGGCCGTCCACCGGCTGTTCCAGCTCCGTGCCGCGGGCGCGCAGCACCTTGCGCCCGCTGGGACCGAAGATGACGATCTCCTCTTCCCACTCACCGTGCCGCCGCAGGTTCTCGCGAATCACATCAAAAAAGCGGCGCAACGGCGGGTGTTCCTCGATCAGTTCACTCATGTCGCGCTCGGAAAAACTGCCGGGCTCCAGGCCAAAGATGATCTCGGCGGCGCGGTTGCCGTGCTTGATGTGACCGTGTTCGTCGATGGTCAGCACCCCGGAGTTGATGTGCTCGAGCACCGATTGCAGGTAGCTCTTCTGCAATGCCTCCATGCGCTGGCTGCGCTCCGCGGTGGCGCGGGCGCGGGAGATCTTGCGCGTCATCGCATTGAAGGAACGGGTCAGGAAGCTGAGTTCGTCCTCGCCGGACACCGGCAACTGGGTTTCGTAGTCACCGGCGGCCACCGCACGGGTGCCTTCCACCAGATCGTTGATCGGTGACACCAGCTTGCGCGCGGCGATGAAGGCCAGCCACACCGCCGACAACACCGACAGCAGCCAGACCAGGGACAGCGCCAGCGTGAAGCTGGTTTTCAACGGATCGCGCAACACCGCCAGTTCGCGGTATTTTTCATAGGCCTGTTCCACGCCGCGAGTGAGTTCATTGACCTGGTCGGTGACCAGATACAGGGCCTGCAGGATGCGCTTGCGGCCGAGGGCGGCGGGGTCGTCCAGCGGCACCACCACTCGGATCTGCAGGCCCGCATCCGGGTCTTCCTCGAGCTTGAGGAAATGGTCGCTCTCGTCGGTGTCGCCGAACTGGGTCATCGCCACCGCCTGCGGCAGTTCGGCCGAATTCTCGCTGCTGGAGGCGATGATCTCGCCGTTGCCGCCGAACAGGGTCAGCTCGATGGCATTATTGCGCAGCCGTGCGTCATTGAGGTAGATGACCAGCAGCTCATCCGGCACATTGGCGATCTCGCTGGCGATGCGGCGGGTCTTTTTCAGCGCTTCGCGCTTGCGCACCGCCACCGCGCTGCGGCCGAGGGTAAGGGAGTCTTCCAGGGCCTGCTCGACGCCGACATCGAACCAGCTGTCGATGCTGCGGTGCAGAAAGGTGAGCGAAAAGTAATAGACCACGCTCACCGGGATGATGGTGAGGATCACGAAGATGCTGATCATGCGCGTGGTGAGGCGCGAGCCGACCGCCTTCAGCCGGTACTGGATGATCAGCTTGAACACATTATAGAAGATCAGGCCCAGCAGGATCACCAGCCCCACGGCATTGAAGAACATCAGCAGACCGTAGTACTTGCCGAAGGAGGCGGAGTTGGATGTGGCGTCGCTGATCAGATACAGGGAGACGAACAGCAGCACCACCAGCGCCAGTATCGGTGCCGAGTTGCGCAGCGCCGATCGCCATCGGCTGCGGGGTATCGACCAACGCTGCTGCAGCGTATTCATGGTTGATAGGCCCATTCAAACCAGTCGCTGGACAGGTTCCAGTCGTTCTGCCACAGCGAGGAAGACTTGAGCGGAACCGGCAGTTCCGCCTGATCGATACCGAATCTCAGGCGCAGCCTGTAGCGCGCTCCCGGCTCCAGGTCATCCGGTTTCAGCAGGGGGTAGTTGAATACCACCGATAACGCCGCCAGCGCCTCGCCCAGATCGTCGTAGTAACGGTGTTCACCGGTCTTCAGATCCAGCACCCGCACCGCGTCATAGAAGCTGCGGTAGCGCAGGCGGAAGCGCTGCTGCAGACGGAACAGGCGCTTGTCCCACAGCCACCAACCGCGCTGGCGCAGCACCTCGACCTCGAGGATCAGCGGCAGGTCGAAGCCCTGGTCGAAGGCCTGCTGTATGTAGTCCGGCAGGCGGATGTCGATCAGCGCATTGAGGAAATACCCGCTGTCCTGCCGCTGCAGCGAGGCATGACGCACATCGAAGGGCGCATCCTCGGCTCGGGCCTGGGTGGCCGACAGCAGCAGCAGTGCCAGCATCGATGCGCGCAAAACCGTCATGGGCTCTCGGCTTTCTCCAGCAGAGCGTAAAAGAAGCCGTCCATATCCTGATCGCCGGTGAACAGCTGGCGACCGAACGGGCGTTTTTCGCCCCATTGTACTGCGTTTGGCGTGACCTCGACAGAATCCGGGTGGCGCTGCATAAAGTCAGCGATCTGCAATTCGTTCTCCTCACGAAAGATCGAGCAGGTGGCATAAAGCAACCGCCCTCCCGGACGCAACAGGGGCCACAGCGCCTCCAGCAAGCGCCGTTGCTGATTCGCCAGCGCCGGGATGTCGGCATCCTGTCGCAGCAGCCGTATGTCGGGATGACGGCGCAGGATGCCACTGGCCGAACAGGGTGCATCGAGCAGGATACGGTCGAAAGACCGGCCCTCGTGCCAGGAATCAGGCTCACCCGCATCCGCCACCCGAAGGCAGGCCTGCGCGCCTCCACGATCGAGGTTCTCCCTTACCCTTTGCAAGCGTTCGGCATCCTTGTCCAGAGCCAGCAGATCCAGGTCCGGACAGTATTGCAGCAGATGCAGGGTCTTGCCACCCGGTGCGGCACAGGCATCCAGCACCCGGTCCCCCGGCCGTGGATCGAGCAGTGGCGCGGCCAGCTGCGCCGCGGCATCCTGCACACTCAACAGGCCCTGGGCGAAACCGGGCAGAGCGTCCACCGCCCGCGGACGATCCAGGACCAGTGCCGTGTCGACCCGCGCATGGGCATGCGCCTCGATGCCGACTCCGGCCAGGCGGTGCAGCGCCTGCTCGCGGGACAGCCGGGCGAGGTCCACGCGCAGGGTCATCGGCGCCCGCCGGTTGCCCGCCAGCAGCAGGTCATCGGCCTGCTCCGGCCAGTCCTGTTCGATGCGGCGACGCATCCAGCCCGGATAACAGGCAGCGGCTTCCTCCAGTCCGCAACGCCGATCCGGTTGACGCAGGTAACCGCGCAATACCGCGTTGACCAGACCGCGCGCCCAGCGCTTGCCCAGTTGCTGCAGCAGCTTCACGCTTTCGTTGACGGCGGCGTGATCGCTGACCCGGGTGTAACGAAGCTGGTACAGCCCGAGCAGGAGGACGGTTTCCACATCACGGTCACGGGGCTTCAGCGGGCGATCGAGCCGCTGCCGGAGGATGTCGCGAAGCAGGAAACAGCGGCGACAGAAGCCATAGCTGAGTTCACTGCAGAAGGCCCGGTCGCGCTCGCTGTCGAGGCGTTTCGGGGCCGGTTCCAGGCAGTCCGCCAGCGAATGCCCCTGCTGCACGGCCAGGCAGGTCTCCAACGCCAGCTCACGGGCGGAGGGGCGGCGGCCATTGGCGGAAAGAGACGAACGTTTAGGGTCAGGCCTTGCCATCACCGAGCTGCTCGCCGGTCAGGTTGCGCGCCTGCAGCACCTCGGCGGCGCTGCGGCGTTGCTTGCCCGGGAACTGCAGGCTGTCGATCAGCAACTGTCCGTCACCAGTCGCCACGCGCAGACCGTCAGCCTCATGAGCCATCACCCGACCCGGCGGCGCATCGGCTGAGGCCTCCAGCGCCCGCGCCGACCAGACCTTCAGCGGCTGGCCGCCAAGCAGGGTATGGCTGACCGGCCAGGGATTGAAGGCGCGCACCTCGCGCTGCAGCTGCGCCGCCGGCTTGCGCCAGTCGATCGCCGCTTCCGCCTTGCTCAGCTTGGGCGCATGGCAGGCCAGGGATTCGTCCTGCGGATGGGCCTGCAGTCCGCCTTCGAGCAGCTGCGGCAACCGACGCACCAGCAGCTCGGCGCCGAGCAGGGACAGGACCTCCTGCAGTTCACCGGCCGTCTGCCGGTCGTCGATCGGCAGACGCGCGGCGTCGAGCATGCCACCGGTGTCGAGGCCCTCGTCCATCTGCATCAGGGTCACGCCGGTTTCGCGGTCTCCGGCAAGAATGGCACGCTGGATCGGCGCGGCACCACGCCAGCGCGGCAGCAGGGAGGCATGCAGATTGACGCATCCGCGGCGGGGAATGTCGAGCACCTGGGGCGGCAGCAACAGGCCATAGGCGGCGACCACCATGAGGTCGGGGCGCAGGTCACGCAACAAGGCCTGGGGTTCGGAGTCTTTCAGTGTCTGCGGCTGGTACACCGGCAGGCCCGCGGCCTCGGCCACACGCTTGACCGGACTCGGGGTCAGCTTGCGGCCGCGACCGGCGGGGCGGTCGGGCTGGGTAAGGACGGCAACCGGCGCCTGTCCGGCGTCGATCAGCGCCCGCAGCGCGGGGACGGCGAACTCCGGTGTGCCGGCATAGACGATGCGGGCCATCAGATGGCGACAGCCTGCTTCTTCTGCTTTTCGAGCTTTTTGCGGATGCGGTCACGCTTGAGGCTGGAGAGGTAATCGACGAACAGCTTGCCCTCGAGGTGGTCCATCTCGTGCTGGATGCAGACCGCCTCCAGGCCATCGGCTTCAATCTCGAACCATTCACCCTGCGCGTCCTGGGCGCGTACGCGCACCTTTTCGGCGCGGCGCACGGTCTCGTAGTAACCGGGCACCGACAGGCAGCCCTCGTCCATTTCTTCCTCGCCCTCGGCATCGAGGATCTCCGGGTTGATCAACACCCGTGGGCAGCTCTTGCCCTCGGAGACATCCATCACCAGCAGGCGCTTGTGCACATCCACCTGGGTGGCGGCGAGACCGATGCCGGGGGCGTCGTACATGGTTTCAAACATGTCGGCCACCAGGCGACGCAGGTCGTCGTCGAATTCGGTCACCGGTGCCGCGCGGGTGCGCAGGCGGGGGTCGGGAAACTTGAGTATATTCAGCAGAGCCATGTTCCGAACTTCGAGCAGGTTTACAGGTTTTTGCTACAAGCCCATGATTATAAGGGAGTCTTGACCGCAAAAACGCTTGTGGTTGACGATAATTCAACTACAATCGGTGATTATAACGCGCGCCCGGCGGGTATTTTGGATTTTTTCCGCCGAACGCTCTATATAACACATACAGATCCATTTCCGACCACAGGGGTTCCCATGACCATGCCATATCCGCGCCTCTCTTCGCGCCTGCTGCCACAAGGACTGTTACTTGCCGGGCTGATCCTGCTCGCCGGATGCGCCACCGACAAGGAGCCCTACTCCGTCGTCCTGGAAGAAGAGGAGGCCCCGGCGGTCGAGCAGCCCGCTCCCGCGGAACCGCGCGTCATCGCCATGGAAGAGGAAACCCCGGCGGAGACCGTGGTGTTCGAACCCGAGCACCCGCAGATCTATATCGTGCAAAAGGGCGATACCCTGTGGGACATCTCGGCCCGTTTCCTGCGCGACCCCTGGTACTGGCCGGAGATCTGGTACAAGAACCCGCAGATCGACAACCCGCACCTGATCTACCCCGGTGACGAACTGGCCATCGTCTACATCAATGGCCAGAAGCGCATCATGCTCAACCGCCGCGGCCCGATCGGCGCCGCTGCGGGAATGAAGACGGTCAAGCTGTCGCCGCGCATCCGCGCCCAGTCCATTGACGCCAGCATTCCGGCGATTCCGATCGAAGCCATCCGCCAGCTGCTGGAGAAACCGCTGATCATCGACGAGGAGCAGCTGGCCAAGGCGGCCTATGTGCTCGACAGCCGCGACAACCATCTCGCAAACGCCCTCGACGACACCCTCTATGTGCGCAAGCTCGACTACCAGAACGGCAACGGGCGCTACCAGATTTTCCGCCCGCACAAGCCGCTGGTGGACATCGAAACCGGCGAGGTACTGGGTTACGAGGCCCTGTATGTGGCCGACGGTCTGCTGGTGCGTGGCGGCGACCCGGCCTCGGTGCGGGTGACCGCATCGGCGCGCGAGGTACTGCGCGACGACCGTCTGCTGCCGATCGACAACTCCGTGTTCGAGAGCGACTTCTACCCCCGCCCGCCGAAGCACAAGGTCAAGGGGCGGGTGATCTCGCTGCTCGACGGCATCGCCCGCCTCGGCCAGTACCAGACCCTGGTCATCAACCTGGGCAAGCGTGACGGCCTTGAGGTCGGCAACATCCTCGGTGTCAACCGTGTCGGACGCGTGGTCGTCGACCGCTACGAAGACGAGAGGAACTTCAAGGTCAAGCTGCCCGACGAGCGCAGCGGGCTGATCATGATCATCCGTGCCTACGACAAGATGAGCTTCGCGCTGATCATGGAAGCCAATGTGCCGATCAAGCTCAACGACCTGGTGGTCAAGCCCTGAGCAGGCGCCACAGCTGAACGGCTCGGCATGGACAGGGATGCGCTTGCCGAACAGCTGGCACTGATCGACTGCCCGGGCATTGGGCCGGTACGCTACCGCGCCATCCACCAGGCCCTGAACGGGCGCCTCGGCGAACTGTTTCGCCTCGGCACGGCCGAACTCGCCGCGCTGGGCCTCAAGCCCGAACAGATCGAAGCCCTGCACAATCCCGATGCCTCACGACTCGATACCACCCTTGAATGGCTGGAATCCTCCCCCGACCATTACCTGATTGGGCTCGACGACCCGCTCTACCCGTCCCTGCTGCGCGAGCTGCACGATGCGCCACCATTGCTCCATGCGCGCGGCCGCATCGATCTGCTGTCCCGCCCCCAGCTGGCGGTGGTCGGCAGCCGCAACTGCACGCCGGGCGGCGCGCGCAGCGCCCGTGATTTCTCCGCCGAACTGGCGCGCCACGGCCTGGTCATCACCAGCGGCATGGCGCTGGGCATCGATGCCGAGGCCCATGCCGGCGCGCTGGATGCCGGCGGCGGCAGCATCGCCGTGATCGGCACCGGCATCGACCGCATCTACCCGTCGCGCAACAAGGCGCTGGCGCACCGACTGGCGGAAGAAGGCCTGATCGTTTCCGAATTCCCGCTCGGCACGCCACCGAACAGCGAAAACTTTCCCCGCCGCAACCGCGTCATCAGCGGACTCAGCCGGGCCACCCTGGTGGTCGAGGCCACACGCCGCAGCGGCTCGCTGATCACCGCCCGCTGCAGCATCGAGCAGGGGCGCGATGTCTTCGCCCTGCCCGGCTCCATCCACAATCCACAAGTCAAGGGCTGCCACCAGCTGATACGCGAAGGCGCCAAGCTGGTCGAGGAGGTGGCACACATCCTCGACGAACTCACGGCCTGGCTGGAGGCACCGACACCGATTGAACCGAATCCGGATCCGGCCGTCGAAGACAGCAGCCTTGACCCCGAATACCGGGAACTGCTGGAGCAGATGGGTTACGACCCGGTATCCCTCGACGAGCTCGCCGCACGCAGCGGCTTGACCGT
>JALSKD010000197.1 GCA_026989015.1 Gammaproteobacteria bacterium | reverse complement strand
CGCGTCGAGAAAATCCCGGTCGTGGGAGATCATCATCAGCGCGCCGTCATAGGCCTTGAGCCACTGTTCGAGCCAGATCACCGCATCCAGATCCAGATGGTTGGTCGGCTCGTCGAGCAGCAACAGGTCGGAACGGCACATCAGCGCCCGCGCCAGATTCAGCCGCATTCGCCAGCCTCCCGAGAAATCGCTGACCGGGCGCTGCAGGTCCTGTTGGCTGAAACTCAGCCCCACCAGCAGGCGGGCCGCGCGGCTCTGGGCTTCCCAGGCACCGATCTCCTCAAGCCGCGCATGCAGATAGCCAATGGCCATGCCGTCCTGTCGCGCTTCCGCCTGCGCCAACTGCTGCTGCAGCCGCCGCAGTTCGCCGTCGCCATCCATCACATGTTCGATGGCAGGCCGTTCACTGGCCTCGGTTTCCTGCGCCACATGGGCGATCACCCAGTCCGGCGCGATGGAGTAACTGCCCGCGTCCGGTTCCAGTTCGCCGAGGATCATCGCCAGCAGCGAGGACTTGCCACAGCCGTTGGCGCCGGTCAGGCCCAGGCGGTCACCCCGCGACAGGCTCAGGCTGGCGTTTTCGAACAGCAGCCTCGGGCCACGGCGCAGTGCAACTTGGTTCAGTCTGAGCATGGGGGTTTTTCCGGAACGGCAGGGGCTCGTGGTACCATCGCGGATTTTCAGGCCCGGGAGGACAGCGATGAACATAGAAAAATACTACACCATCGAGGACGACCGCCTGTCCTTCACGCGGGAACAGGCCAGCGACTTCGCCAAGACGGTGGCCGGCGATTTTAACCCGATCCACGACATCGATTCCAAGCGTTTCTGCGTGCCCGGCGACCTGCTGTTCGCGGTGATCGTCCACCACTACGGCCTGCGTCAGGAAATGACCTTCAACTTCTCCGGAATGGTAGGTGACAACACGCCACTGATTCTGCCCCACTGCGACGACCAGCACATCGCGCTGCTCGATGACAATGGCAAGAAATACCTCGCCATCGAATGCAGCGGCGAAGTCAGCCGCGACCCGCAGCTGATCGAATCCCTGACCCGTCACTATGTCGCCTTCTCCGGACAGACATTCCCACACATCCTGGTGCCTTTGATGGAACAGCACGGCGTGATGATCAATCCGCAACGGCCGCTGGTGATCTACGACAGCATGAGCTTCAGCCTGGAACGGCTGGACATCGACCGGGTCGATCTGCGTCTGGCCGACAAGCGCCTGGAACACAACGGCAAGCGCGGTGATGTCACCCTGGAGTACGATTTGCTCGGCGACGATGCAGTGGTCGGCCATGGCTGCAAGCGGATGGTGCTCAGCGGGCTGCGCCCGTATGACCCGGCTGACATGGAGCAGTTGGTGGCCGGATACGAGCAGGACAAGAGCCGCTACCGCTGAAGAAGCGATTCATGCCGCCGCCCCAAACCGGTGGCGGCAACCGGGCTCAGTTCGGGGCCATGGGCCGGTAGCCCGGCAGTGCCGCGATGCGCCCGATCCAGGCCCGTATGGCGGGAAACCCCTGCAGGTCGAAGCCGCCTTCATCGGCCACATGGGTATAGGCATAGAGTGAAATGTCGGCCAGGGAGGGGCGCGCGCCCAGCAGAAACTCGCTGTTTTTCAGCTGCTGTTCCATCACCCGCAGCGCCCGGTAGCCTCCCTCCTGCTTCGACAGGTATTCCTCGCGGCGCTCCTCCGGCAAGCCCAGGTATGTGTTGATGAAACGCGCCACCGCGATATAGGGCTCGTGGCTGTACTGTTCGAAGAATTGCCATTGCAGCATGCGGGCGCGTTGATAAGCATCCTCTGGCACCCAGTCACTGGCATCGCCCAGAAAATTGAGTATGGCGTTGGATTCGCTCAGCGTCCGGCCATCATCCAGTTCCAGCAGCGGAATCTGACCGGCCGGATTGAGCGCAAGAAAGGCTTCGCTGCGCGTATCGCCGGCGAGAATATCGGTGTCGATCCAGCGATGGGGGACATCCAGCAGGGCGCAGAGCAGCTGGACCTTGTAGCAGTTACCGGAAAGACGGTCTCCGTAGATGTTCATGATTGGCCCTCAATAGGCGCGAACAAAGCTCAGCATCAAGCCGCTCTGCCCTTCGGTGATCCAGGTGAACCGCACGAAACCGGAAGGGTCCACCTTCAGGTCGACGATCAGGCCGCCACGGGTGTGCGCATCGTTTTCGAACAGACGGCGGCTGCCGCCGAGGTCCACATCGCCGTCCACGCTACGCCATTCGATGAACGGCCGCAAACCGAGCAGACCCATCTGAAACTGAAGCCCCATCCCGACCCGTGCCCGGCTCCAGTCGATGCTGCCGTCTCCGGAGTCCGACAACCGCCCCGCATGCCAGCCGTAACCGAAGTCGCCATGCAAGGTCAGCATGCGGCTGATTTGCAGGGGCCAGCGCAGGCGCAGATCCAGGTATTCGCCGGCGTAATCATCGGATTCGGTGGCCGCGCTGTTCTTGAGCCGCAGGCCGAATTCGCCGATCGAGACACCGACGCGCAACCCCGATGACGCCCTGTCCTCGATGGCGATTCCGTAACGGGTCAGCGTCAGAGGGCGCACTTCATTGCCGATGCGCCAGTCGCTGTCGTATTCGCCGATGAACGCGCTGATGCCCGTCCAGGCCTGCAGCGGTGCGCAAACGAGCAGCAGCAACAACGCCGGAAGCAGCCGTTTACCAGGCACCGGTCACCGCCCGCAACGAGGCCGCATCGATGGGTGACTGGGCCGCGGCACCTGGCATGTCCTCACCGCGGCGCAATCCGGTGCTGCAGCGGTCGTTCTGCGCCAGGTACAGGGCTTCCTTCAGCATCGGCTCCTGCAGGTCTCCGAAGGGGTAATCCACATCGTCGGCGGCAGGGCAATCCACGGCCAGACCATCGAAATAGTCCCCCTCGCCATTGGCGTTGTAGGTCGAGAAATTGACCGCCACCAGCATCTTGTCGCAGATCTCCTGCGGACTCATGCCCACGGGCTTGCCGCAAGTGGTGGAACCGACCTGGCGCACGGTCACGAAGGGTTTGAGCCCGTTGATCAGCATTTCGCTCGCCGAGCAGCTCTCGCCGGTGGTGATCACGATCAGCTCATCGAGGTTCACCCCTTGGCTCAGCGGGACCATGACATATTCGATATTGCGGTCACTGTTCTTGTCGTTGTAGCGCAGCTCGGCGAAGGTCTCGCCCTGGTTGGCTCCGTAAATCCAGCTGGCCAGCGCATCGGCGACCCACACCGCACCGCCGCCGTTGTAGCGCAGATCGAGAATCAACCGGTTCACGCCGGCCGCCTTGAAATCCGCGAACACGGACTGCAGTTCATCGAAGGATGTGTCCAGGAAACTGCTGAACACCAGGTAGCCGATCGATTCGCCATTGAGTGTGATCACCTCTGAATGGAGCACGGTATGGATGCTGATGACCGCCTTGGTAAGGGTCGCATCGATCACGCTGTCGTCCGGTTTCCTGATCATGAACCGGCGTTGCACCCCGGTGCGTGACGGACCGAACACGCGATCCCAGTCATTGGCGGCGATCATGCCGGCGGCGGATTCGCCGTTGATGGACAGGATGTCGTCGCCGCGGCGCATGCCCGCCTGCCAGGCGGGCGAACCGTCGTAGACGAAACGGATGCGCAAGCGGTCATCGTTGGTGATTTCGAAGGAAAAGCCGAAGCCCGCGTATTCGCCGGCCTGGTAGAGCGCCTTGTATTCCTCGGCATCGGTAATGAAGGAAAAACGGTCGGGCGGATCCTTGCGCAGAAAATCCAGCAATTCGGACGGACTTTCGAAATCCGCGTAGTTGACGCTCTGCGGTACATCGCGGTACCAGAGGTAATCCTCCAGCAACGCTTCGTGCAGCTGACGGTTCTGGTTGTAGAGAGAGCAGCTTCCGTCGCCTCCGCCACAGGATTGCAGCAGCGGCACCAGCAGCAGGGCCAGCAAACCGAAGGCCAGAGGCCAGCGCAGCAGGGTCAGTCGGCGACGCCCAGTCGCTGCAGTTGGTCGCGGTCGCTGATGCGCTCGGTGGTGGACAGGATCCATTGTTCGACCTCCTTGATGATCTGATCGGGTTTCTTGCCGGCCGGGTCGATCGGCGGACCGATCACCACCCGTATGGTGCCTGGCCACTTGATCCAGCTGTGACGCGGCCAGAACTCCCCCGCATTATGCGCCACCGGCAGAATCTTGTAACCGGTCTTCGCCGCCAGAATGGCACCGCCGATCTTGAACGGCTTGTACTGTCCCGGATAAACGCGGGTGCCTTCCGGAAACAGCATCACGATGCGGCCATCCTGCATGCGCTGCCGGCCCTCCTCCACCAACTGACGGATGGCCTTGCGCCCGGTACCGCGATTGATGCCGATGGCATCCATCGCCTTCAGCCCCCAGCCGAAGAAGGGAATCCACATCAGCTCGCGCTTGACCACCCAGACCATCGGCGGGAAAAACAGCTGCAGCGCAATCGTTTCCCAGGTCGAGGAGTGCTTGCTCATGACGATGAAGCCCTCGCCACGCGGGATGTTTTCAAGCCCCTCGACCCGGTAACCCAGGCCGCAGGTCACCCGGATCCACCACAGGTTGATGCGTATCCAGGTCTTGATCAATGCGACACGGAAGGCAATCGGTGCCCAGAAGAACAGCAGCACCAGCACCGAGAACAGCAGGGTGCTGGGCAGAAACACCAGCCAGTAGAGCGAGGAACGCAACCCCAGCCACAGCCTGTAGAGCGAGGAAACCTCAGTGTTTTTCATGTCGTATCAGCTCACGGACGAAACGCGCCAGGTTGTCGTGCACCGGCATGTCGTTGAAGGGGCCGTACTTGTCAAGGGTGCGCATCCCCTTGCCGCTGCGCAACAGGACGGGGCGCGCTCCGGCCATGCGCGCCGCCTGCACATCGCTGAAGGAATCGCCCACGAACCAGGTCGTTTTCAGGTCGATGCCGAAATCCCGTGCAATCTGCAGCAGCAGACCCGGCTTCGGTTTGCGGCACAGGCAGTTGTCGGCCGGGCCATGCGGACAGTAGTAGATGCCGTCCAGCGCCACTCCGCGCTGGGCGAGCAGGCGCTCCATCTTGCCGTGTATGGCATCGAGTGTCTGCCGATCGAACAGCCCGCGCGCCAAACCCGACTGATTACTGGCCACGGTCACCCGGTAGCCGGCTTTCTTCAGCTGGCGGATCGCCTCCAGGCTGCCATCAATCGGCTGCCATTCATCGGGTGACTTGATGTAGGCATCCGAATCCTCGTTGATCACGCCATCGCGGTCGAGGATTACCATCGGTGCGGCATCCGGCACGGCTCCGCCCCCTTATGACTGGATGCGCGACAAATCGGCGACCCGCAGAAATACGGCCCGCAAGCGCGCAAGCAGGGCCACGCGGTTGCGCTTCTGTTCCTCGCGGTCGCTCATCACCATGACATCGTCGAAGAAGCTGTCCACCGCCGGACGCAGTTCCGCCAGTTCCTCGAGACCCGCCAGGTAATCGCCCTCCTCGAAACGGGCCAGCGCCGACTGTTCCACCGCTACCAGCTTTTCGAACAGGCGTTCCTCGGCCGCTTCGGCGAACAGGCTGCAGTCGATCGCTTTCGGCGCCTCGAACTCCACCTTCTTGAGGATATTGCCGATGCGCTTGTTGGCCGCGGCCAGCGCTTCGGCGGCATCGTGGCGCAGGAATTCGCCGACCGCGCGCACCCGGCGATCGAGATCGGAGAGCCGGGTCGGGCGGCGGGCCAGCACCGCCTCGACCACATCGCCGCGCAGTCCCTGCTCGGCGTAATAGCCCTTGAGCCGCTCGAAGACATAGTCGAGCACCTGATCGCGGACCTCCGTCGCATCGACACGGTCGGCAAGCGCCTGTGCCGCTTCGTCGAGCAGCCAGGCCAGATCCACCGGAAGGTCGTGCTCGATAATGATGCGGATCACGCCCAGGGCCGCGCGGCGCAGCCCGAACGGATCCTTGACGCCGCTGGGTTTCTGTCCGATGGCAAAGATGCCGAGCAGGGTATCCACCCGGTCGGCCAGAGCCACACACTGACCGGCGGCCACCCGAGGCGTGGCATCACCGGCATGGCGCGGCCAGTAGTGTTGCTCGATGGCCAGCGCGACCTCTTCCGGCTCGCCGTCGTGCAGGGCGTAATAGCGCCCCATCACGCCCTGCAATTTGGGGAATTCACCGACCATGTCGGTCATCAGGTCGCATTTGCAGAGTTCCGCCGCGCGCTCGGCCAGCAGCCGGTCCGCACCTGCCGCATCGGCCACGGCCCCTGCCAGCCGGCGGATGCGCAGGGTCTTGTCGGCCAGGCTGCCAAGCTGCTGCTGGAACACCACGGTTTCGAGGCTTTGCAGGCGCGCCGACAGCGGAGTCTTGCGGTCCTGATCGTAGAAGAAACGGGCGTCGGCAAAGCGTGGACGGATCACCCGTTCGTTGCCGTGCACCACCTGCTGCGGATCGCGGCTTTCGATATTGGCGACGGTGATGAAACGGGGCAGCAATCCTCCTTGATCGTCGAACAGCGCGAAGTATTTCTGGTTGTCCTGCATCGTCATCACCAGCGCTTCGGCGGGCACTTCGAGAAAGCCTTCGTCGAAACGGCCGCTGACCGCCACCGGCCATTCGACCAGCGCCGTGACCTCATCGAGCAGGGCATCGTCGATCCGCAACTCGCCACCGAGCCGTGCTGCCTCGGCCTCTACCTGCTCGCGGATGCGTTCGCGCCGCGCGGCAAAACCGGGCACCACCCGCCCTTCGGATTCGAGCCGGGTTTCGTATTCGGAGGCATCGGCGAGCGCGATCGCCTGCGGCGCATGAAAACGGTGGCCGCGGGTTTCACGCCCGGATTCAAGGCCGAGCACGCGGGCCGGAACGACACGGTCATCGAGCAGCATCACCAGCCAATGGATCGGACGCACGAATTCGGCATCGCCATCGCCCCAGCGCATGCGCTTGGGGATCGGCAGGGCATCCAGGGCCGATTCGAGCATCTCCGGCAACAGGTCGGACAATGCCTGACCCGCCTGCTGCTGCACGAAATACAGCCATTCGCCCTTGTCGGTCTTGCGCCGCTGCAACTGATCGACGGAAACGCCGCAGGATCGGGCGAAGCCCTCGGCGGCACGGGTGGGCTTGCCCTGCGCATCGAAGGCGGCGGCCAGCGCCGGGCCGCGTTTTTCGACTTCGCGGTCCTGCTGCCGCTCCGGCAGCGCCGACAGCCGCAGCGCCAGCCGCCTGGGCGTGGCGAAGGCTTGCGACGACTGCGGAGCCAGTCCGGCCTCCTCAAGCCGCTGCAACAGGCCGTCGAGCAGGGATCGGGACAGCGTCTGCAGGGCCTTGGGCGGCAATTCCTCGGTGCCCAGCTCGATCAGCAGATCGCGGGTCGGGATCGCGCTCATGA
>JALSKD010000196.1 GCA_026989015.1 Gammaproteobacteria bacterium | reverse complement strand
AGCCGCAGCCGAGAAAGCCGCAGCCGAGAAAGCCGCAGCCGAGAAAGCCGCAGCCGAGAAAGCCGCAGCCGAGAAAGCCGCAGCCGAGAAAGCCGCAGCCGAGAAAGCCGCAGCCAAGAAGGCCGCAGCCAAGAAAGCCGCCCGGAAAACGGCAAAACGCAAGAAAACGGCGATCAAAAAATCGACTTCAACCCAGACCGGTTCTTCGAAACAGACAGCGAAAAAGGCCACACCGCGTAAGAAAAGTGGTGAAACCGGCAAGGGACGGCGGGGCATTCGCCTCAAGCAGGATATCGACGACGAATAGGATCAGCGGAGGCAGAATGATGAATACCGTTTATCGCATGTTGTCCGGGTTCTTTCTGGCGCTCCCTTTTGCTGCATCAGCCGAAACCTTGCCACCTCCCGGTGGCCCCTATCCGTCGACGGTTACCGCAGACGAAGCACCGGACTCCAGGATTCTGGATGAAAATCTGAAATTTCCGCCGCCGGACCTGGTGGCGCCCGCGCCACCGCCGCCTTCGCTGAGTGAAGAACTCGGACCCGGCTTCGATTCAGCGGGCGATACTGCCCCATCCGGAGCGGGGGCGCCGGCGGGCATGGCGCAGCCGGGCGTGCCGGCCGTCCTGCCTGATGCGCCTTATGCGCCTGACTACTCAGAGGGCAGGTACGCCCAGGGTACAGCGCCGGCCGGATCAGGCACCGCCAGTCAATGGCCTTCTGCGGGGCAGGGCAGTACGCGGTATCCGCCTGCGGCATCCCCCGGAACGGCCTGGACTGCGCCTCAGCCGGGAGCGGCCTATCCAGGCTATGGCTACGGCTACAGTTATCCCTACGGTTACACCCAGCAACCCGGATACGGTTACGGCTATGGTTATCCCGGAGCGGGATACGGGCCAAACACCCAGTGGGATGAGCGCATGACGACACCGTTTGGAGACATGCCGAGCCCCTGGGGGTCAATGCCCAAGTCATTTTTTCCCGGCCGTTAAGCAATGAAAACCTTGCTGACACTGGCGCTGATGCTCCTGTCGCTGGCGGTACAGGCCCAGGCTCCGACGGTGCCGAAGGATCACGAAGCCAGGGATACCCGACTTGATGCGCCCGGTACCCTCTCAGGCTATGTGCGGCCGCAAACAGCGCCGGAGCCTTCCGAGCCCCGGCGGACTTCTGCGCCTCCTGTGCTTTCCGCACCGCCGGTCCTGCGTTTTCACGATGAACGACAAAATCGGAGTGTGGACGGCTTCCCTCAGTTGGGTCATCGCCCCGTTCCGGACAACCCCTGGGGATCGGGGCAGGGCAGTCCTACGCCTCCACCGCCGCCCAGACCGCCTCGGCCCGGTATTCGGCCGGCTTCGCCCATGAATCCCTGGAGCCTGGACGAGCAACTGCTGTCGGCGCCCGGAATTCCCGGTCTGGACCGTTCGCTGCCGCTGGCGCCGGCCGATCCCCTGCTGTCGCCCATGCCCTACGGAGCCTTGCCGGCCATGCCTTATGGCCTGTATCCGCCTCCCGGTGGCGGGTTCCCGGGCACAGGCCTGTATCCCTTCGAGGGCGGACTGATGCCGGGATATGGTGGAGACCGGGGGCGTTTCCCCTTGTCACCGATGGACTGGTTCTGAAGATGATGAGACTGATTCCCTTGTTGTTCCTGATGTTCGCACCACTGGCCAGTGCACTTCAGTTCACGGCAACCGCTGTCCTGTCTCGTCCGGGGCAGGCAGATGTGACGACCCAGCTGGCCTATTCGACGGGACGCATCCGCAAGGAGTTTTTCTATTACGGTGAGCCGGTCGTCGAGATCGTCGATGCCCGCAACGACACCAGCCTGATGTGTTTTACCGAACAACAGATCTGCTACGAGAGTATTTCACCCACGGACCTCAATATCGGCATCGAGAAACGACTGGAAACCCCCTGTGACGGTGCCGGTCCGGGTGTGTCTTGCACCAAAGTCGGTGAGGAAAAGATCAATGGGCGGGATACGGTTAAGTGGAAGGTAGTGGCCAGAGACGGAGACAAGGAACTGGTTTCCTGGACCTGGATGGACAAGCAACTGAAGATTCCGGTGCGCCAGAAACTGTTCAACGGCACCGACATTGAACTCGAATGGCTCGGCAGTGAAAAACTCGACAACCGCGAAACCGATCGCTGGCGCCGGCGGATCACCTATCCGGACGGGCGCAGCGAAGAGAGTACCCTGTGGTACGACAAGGAACTCAACATCATCATCCGCGAGGATTTCCCCAACGGTGGCAGTCGAGTGCTCAAGCACATAGTGGTTGAAAAACTGTCGGACAAGCTCTTTACTGTTCCCGCGGGCTATGAAAAACGCAGCCTGCCCGCCGCCGGCGGACAGAAGCCCTGAGCGTCATCACCGAAAATCAAGAGGCCGTTACCGCATGATCACCGTCATAGGAAACCTGAAGGGAGGCACGGGCAAAAGCACGGTAGCCTTCAATCTGGCCGTCTGGCTCAAGCTCCATGCCGATGACATCCGGCTGTTCGATCTCGACCCCCAGAAGACCCTCACCGATGTCATCGATATCCGCGAGGAAGAAGGCTATGAGCCGGAACTGGGTGTGTCTCATGACCTTGCCGAGCTGAAGTCCCTCAAGGGGCAGGAAGCCGAAGTGATTGTTGATGTGGGCACCTCCGATTTCGACGCCATGAAGGCCGCACTCAAGCTCGCCGACCGCATCATTACGCCGGTACCGCCCAGCCAGGCCGATATCTGGTCCACCCAGCGTTTCATAAAGATCATTCGCGAGGAGCGGGGTGGTGCCAGCAAGATGCCCAAGGTGCTGGGTTTCATCAACCGTGCCGACACCCACCGCGGTGTGCGTGAAACCGACGAAGCCGAGGAAGCGCTCGGTTACCTCAAGCACATCGAACGGCTGGATACGCGCCTTTATCAGCGCACGGCCTACCGCCGCTCCTTCAGCGAGGGTCTTGCCGTATTCGAGATGCAGCCGACCAGCAAGGCCTCGCGTGAGATCCTGACCCTCTCCGAAATGCTCTATCCGGAGCTCGCATGAGGGCTTTGCAATGAGTCTGGGCCGCTGGCTGCTGACCCACAGCCTTTCCCTGTTCCTGGTGGCCATGCTGCTGGCCGCCTGGTTCTGGCGCGACGAACTCGAACTGGATCGTGCCTGGGCCCAGCTGCGCCAGGTCGGCAGTGACATGGAACAAGGCCAGCAAGCCACCACGCCATCCGCAGAAGGCGACACGGTTCGGAAGAGCGCTGCTGCACCCCCGTCTGAGGTTGAACAAGCCGCCAGCCGCAGCCCTGTGGTGCAGACGCCCGAGCCCAGGTCCGATCGAACGCCACAGCCCGCAACGGAATCACCCGAGGCACAGGAATCCGGGGGCCAAACGCCTCCACCAGCGCCGAGTCCGCAGCAGCGCCTGATGCAGGCGCGCAAGGCCTTCTGGTCGCGAGATTTCGACCGTGCCATCGCCCTTTACCGCCAGCTGATCGAAACCGCACCCGACAACCCGGACTATCTCGGCGAGCTGGGCAACATCTACTACAACCTCAATCGCTTCGATCAGGCGGCCGAACTGTTTCTCAAGGCCGGAACCCTGCTGGTACAAAAGGGAGAGGTTGCCCGCGCACGGCAATTGCTCCCGGCATTGCAGTCCCTGGACCGGGAACTCGGCCAGCAGCTGGAACAGACCCTGCAAGGCAGTACACGCCCGGCCGTGGAAACGCAAAGTTGACCCAGGTTAACTGGCTGCATCGCAATCTGCCACGGCAGAAGTTATACTCATATGAATATACGCCGCAAGCCAATCGGGTAGTGCCATGAGCGAAGAAAAGAAGTCCGAACTGAAACTCGACAATTCCGAATGCATGGAGCGGCTTGCGGACACCTTTGAAAACAGCGCTCGCCGCTGGGAACTGATCGTCTACCCCTCCATGGTCGCCTTCATCATTCTGGCGGTCTACGGTTTCTACCTGATCTACAGCCTGTCTCGGGATGTGCACAACCTCAGCCTGACCATTACCACGCTGACCATCTCGGTCGACCGCTCGATGAACGAGATGACCAATACCCTGCGCACCATGGATCACACCATGGTCAAGATGGGCAACAACATGGGCCGCATGGATGCCAACATGAAATCCATGGCCCAGAACATTGCCACCATGACCTACAGCACCAACTCGATGGCCGCCTCCACTTGGTACATGCGCAAGGACATGCGCGATGTCGCCAAACCGATGGGATTCATGAGCAATTTCATTCCCTGACGCGGTATCATATCCCCATCTCTTCCAACCCTAGAGCAAGGATATGTTTCAATCGCGTAAAACCATCGAGAAGCGGCTGCGCAAGCTCGAAAAACACCTCAAGCAGGAAAACCCCGTACTCATCGATGCGGTCAAGAGTTTCCGTGAACTTGACGGCATCGCCTGGCGCATGGGCCTGATCGATGCCGATGAATCCTACGCCACCCAGATTCCCTGGTGGCCGCTGATCTCGGTACTTGGCACCTTCTCCGCTGGCAAGTCCACCTTCATCAACAGCTACCTCGGCATGAAGCTGCAGTCGTCGGGCAATCAGGCCGTGGACGACAAGTTTACCGTCATTTGCTACAGCAGCGACCAGAAGCCGCGTGTGTTACCCGGCCTGGCCCTCAACGCCGATCCACGCTTCCCCTTCTACCGCATCAGCGAGGAAATCGAAAAGGTCGCGCCCGGCGAAGGGGAACGCGTCAATGCCTACCTGCAGCTCAAGACCTGCCCCAGCGAGGCGATCAAGGGCAAGATCCTGATCGACTCCCCCGGATTCGATGCCGATGCCCAGCGTACATCCACCCTGCGCATCACTGATCACATCATTGACTTGTCCGATCTGGTGCTGGTGTTCTTCGATGCCCGACACCCCGAACCGGGGGCCATGAAAGACACGCTGGAACATCTGGTCACCAAGACCATTACCCGCAACGATTCCAGCAAATTTCTCTACATCCTCAACCAGATCGACACAGCGGCCAAGGAGGACAACCCGGAAGAAGTGGTCGGTGCCTGGCAGCGTGCGCTTTCCCAGGCCGGGCTGACGGCGGGCAAGTTCTACATGATCTATGACGAGGAATCCGCCATTGCGATCAACGATCGGCAATTGCAGGAACGCTTCAAGAGCAAAAAGGATGCGGACCTGGAAGCCATCTACCAGCGCATGAATGAAGTTCGGGTCGAGCGGGCCTACCGCATCATCGGCGCTCTCGAGAAAACCGCCACTGACCTGGAAACACGGGCCATTCCCGCGCTCAAGGCCGCCATGCACCGCTGGACCAAACGGGTGCTGATCACCGATGGCCTGCTTTATGCCCTGCTGCTCGGTGTTGCCGGATACGGCATCACGGCTAATGATGCCTGGAGCCGGCTGTCACCTGCATCGCTGATCGAGGCGTACAAGGCCAATCCGCTGGGCGGAATTGCCGTGGTGGTCGGCCTCTTCGCCGTTTTCTATGGCCTGCATCTGTTCAGTCGCAGGTTCTGGGCCAACCGAATCGAACGCAGCCTGCCTCGCTCGGACATGCCCGGCAACCTGGTTAACGCATTCCGCAAGAACACCCGTATCTGGCGCAGTGTCTTCCATACCACGCCCAAGGGCTGGAGCCGCAGGGTAGCACGCCGCGTGAATCAGGTCATTGAGGATTCTGCGCTGTTCGTACAGAAACTCAACGACAGCTTTACCAATCCCTCGGGCAGCAGCGAACCCTCTCCCTTCCTTGATACGGACAAGGGTTCCACGGTCGTGGATGAGCCGGAACAAGCGACTGCCGCCCAGGGCAGCGTTCCGGAAGCGGCCGAACCATCACGCGGTTGAACTGACATGCACAGCAAAAAGGCGCGTATCCTTGCGGATACGCGCCGTCTTTTGTGCCGGGGCAATCGCTCTGTGGGTCAGCGCACCAGCATGATCAGCAGAATGATGAACCCGACCACCAGCAGCATCGGCTTGATGAACGCCATCCAGTCCTGAGCGCTGCCCTTGGGCGAATTCCGCGTTGCATGCTTCACGCTGGGCCAGATGATCACCATCATCGCGATGATGCCGATGGCGGAAAGGATCTTCATCCAGTCCATTAGAAACCTCCTCTAACCAAATGTCTTATAAAGAAAAAGCCGCTGCATGCAGCGGCTTCTCATGACCGATATGGAAATGCGGGTCAATCATCGCCAGAGAAGGCGCCGAGAATCTGCAGCAGCGCCTGGAAGATGTTCAGGATCGACAGATACAGACTTGCAGTGGCCATGATGTAATTGGTTTCGCCGCCATGGATGATCTGGGACACCTCGAACAGGATCAGCCCGCTCATCACCAGAATGATGCCGGCACTGACGGCCAGCGCCAGGGCCGGAATGCCGAGGAAGATGTTGAGCAGGCTCGCGCCCAGGACCACCATCAATCCCACCATCAGGAAACCGCCCATGAAGCTGAAATCCTTGCGGGTCGTCATCGCATAGCCGGACAGGCCCAGGAAGATGGCGCCGGTGCCACCCAGTGCGGTGAGCACGATGACCGGATTCAGAGCCAGATAGTAGGAAATGACCGGACCGAGGCCAAAGCCGAGCAGGCCGGTAATGGCGAAAATGGTCGGAATGCCGGCGCTGGAATTGGCGGTTCGCGGCAATACGAACCACAGCATGCCCAGAGCGATCAGGTCGACGACCAGCCCAACCATCGGCGAAATGCCCATGACGACGCCGAAAAACGCGGTGACCGCGCTGAACAGCAGCGTCATCGACAGCAGAATGAAGGTGTTTCTCAACACCTTGTTGATCTCTACAGACTGAGCGCGACGGCCCAGTACCCGGGTGTTCATTTGCATAATCGTTATGTCTCCGTTGATTGCAGCTTGCCCGATATCAGACAGGATCGTTCCATTCTAGGTTCCCCGTAAACCGGCGGCAAGCGAAAAATTCATAGAAAATCAATAATTTGCCTTGTTATGTACAGGGTTTTCTATGGTTTATGTATGGCCGGGCGCCCGGCTTTTCAAGCATCCGAGACCCAAAAAAACAGGATGACTCCCTGTGTGGAATTCATATAATAACGCGGCTTCGAAACGCCGGGACAGAAGGCGACTCAGGGGCGAAGGGCAGGAAGCCCGGAGTAGAGCGGCGGCTACCGCCGCTTGAGCCGTGACCGGGTACCGTCATGGGCTCGAAGACAATACAAGAAGAGTTTTTCGGAGGGCTGGCTGAGTGGTCGACTGATCGGTAGGGAACCGATCAGAACGCGAGCACAGCGAGCGGCCCCGCAGGGGCGAAGGGCAGGAAGCCCGGAGTAGAGCGGCGGCTACCGCCGCTTGAGCCGTGACCGGGTACCGTCATGGGCTCGAAGACAATACAAGAAGAGTTTTTCGGAGGGCTGGCTGAGTGGTCGAAAGCGGCG
>JALSKD010000195.1 GCA_026989015.1 Gammaproteobacteria bacterium | reverse complement strand
AGATCTTCTGCGCCGACCACATCGACCGCTGGACCCAGATGCTGGGCCAGAAAAGCTACAGCTTCGACAACCCGCTGTTCGAACTGGAATACCAGATCAAGGCCATCCAATCCTGCATCCCGGGCATTGCGGTGGACGGTTACCTGTTTTTCGACCATCAGGCCGAGTTCCCGAAAGGCCACCCCGAACGGGTGATTCATCCCCGCGCCCTGCCCGAGGCGCTGACCCGCAACGACCGCCACAAGGCACGACCGGAAGTGATGGAAGCCTGGCGCAGGCTGAAATCCATGGCCGGGCGTTGAACCGGCCGATGTGGTTCATCAACCGGGCGGTGTTCCAGCTGTCACTGGCGCAGGCGCTGATGATGTCGGTGAACACGCTGCTGATCACCGCCTCGGCGATCATCGGCTATCAGCTGGCAGAGGACAAGGCACTGGCCACCGCGCCGCTGGCCCTGCAGTTTCTCGCCACCATGATCGGCAGCGTGCCGGCTTCGTTCGTCATGCAACGCATCGGCCGCAAGGGCGGATTTCTGCTCGCCGCGCTGATCGGACTGGCCGGCAGTGGGCTGGCCATGCTGGCGCTGGTCGAACAGAGCTTTGTGCTCTATTGCATGGCCACGCCGCTGTTCGGCCTGCACACCGCCTTCGGCAACTACTTCCGCTTCACCGCCGCGGAAGTGGCGCCGCCGCGCCAGCGCGACCCGGCCATTTCTCTGGTCTTGGCCGGGGGCGTGGTCGCCGCGGTGATCGGCCCCAATCTGGCCAGCTACAGCAAAACGCTGCTGGCCACCGATTTTCTCGGCAGTTTCGTTGCGGTGGCCCTGCTCTACGGACTGAACCTGGTCAATTTCCTGACCATGACCCTGCCGCGCCCTCCGAATCCGTCCATTTCCCACAACGCACGACCGCTGCGCGTAATCATCGCCCAGTCCAGCTACCTGACCGCCCTGCTCTCGGCCACCGTGGGTTACAGCGTCATGTCGCTACTGATGACCGCGACCCCGCTGGCGATGATGCAGCAGCACGCCTTCTCCGACGTGGCCTTCGTCATCGAGTGGCATGTGCTCGGCATGTTCGCGCCTTCCTTTTTCACCGGAAGACTGATCCAGCGCTTCGGCGCACGGCGCATCGTCGCCACCGGGGCGTTGGCGTTCATTCTGTGCATCGCCATCAACCTGTCCGGCACCACCGTGACCCATTACTGGCTGGCACTGGTGTTGCTCGGCGTCGGCTGGAACTTCATGTTCATCGGTGGCACCAGTCTGCTGACCGAAACCTACACCGAGGCCGAGAAGGCCAAGGCCCAGGCCTTCAATGACCTCGTGGTCTTCACATCGGTAACCCTGGCCTCCCTGGGAGCCGGAGCACTGCAGCATGCCTGGGGCTGGCAGCAGGTCAATCTGATGGTGTTGCCGTTGATCGCGCTGAGCCTGCTGGCGGTGCTGTGGCTGCACCGGAATCCGTCGGCGGGATGAAAGCGTCCAGCGCCGGCAGCCGCTGGCCGACGGCAAAGTCACTCCAGGCCGAGGCCGGCAGTTCGAGGATGTAGCGGCTGGGCACGGGAGAGGCCTCGACCGGACAGGGATCCCGGAGACAGGGCCGGAGCAGGGCCTTGTGGCGGATGCGGGCCTCCCCATCGATCCACAGCACGGCCAGCGGGATACGGGTGTTCTTCATCCAGATGCGGTAATCACCGCTGACCGGATAGACAAACAGCATGCCCCGGCCCGGCGGCAGGGCATCCCGAAACATGAGGCCCTGACGGCGCCGCTCCTGCGTGTCGGCAATCTCCAGCCGATAGTCCTGACCGGCCAGCTCCAGTTCGACGACCGCGAACTCGACCGCCCGGGCCGGACCTCCCGCGATCAACGCAAGCAGCAACAGAACGCGGAAATGCTTCAATCGTGTTCGTCGATCCAGGCCATCTGGATGGCTTCGAGGATCTTCTCGTTGGAGGCTTCGGGGTCGTCGTCGAACTCCGGCAGCGCGCAGACCCAGGCGTGCAGATCGGTAAAACGCACATACTGGGGGTCCACATCGCCATGGGCGTCTTCCAGTTCGATGGCGATATCCAGGGTGTCGGTCCATTTGAGGCTCATCGGGATGTCTCCTGAAGTTGTCGTCGGGTGTGATGGATTTCGGGCCAATGCCCTTCCCAGGGGCTATACTCATGGTTTCACATCGAATTCCCCGAGGCAACGGCTCGATGTCGCTGAAGCGCAGCATCTGGATCATATTCTATGCCCTCATCGGCTTCGGCGTCGTCTACTTCGCCTGGTCCGGGTATCTGCGCTGGCAGGACATACGGCAACAGGCCGAGCAGGAGTTGCGCTACCTCAACCACATCTTCTCCTCGTCGGTGAACCTCAATTTCAAGCAGCAGGAAATCATGCTGCAACTGATCGGCGAGCAACTGCTCTTCAACCCGGACCTGCAGTCGCCGCGCCAGGCTGCCCATTACCTCGATCGCATCCAGAAGTTGCATCCATCCCTCAACGGGCTGGGACTGATCTCGCCGGACGGTGATTTGCTGAAGGCCACCTCGAACATCGACATCGAGCGGATGCCCAACCTCAAGAGTTTCCCGCAGACCCGCGACACCTTCCTGCAGGCCCTGGAGGAAACCCGGCTGGTGATCGGGCATACCTATTACATGGATGCCTTTCAGGAGTGGGTGATCCCGCTGCGCAAGGCAATACGCAACGAGGATGGGGAGGTGATCGGGGTGATGGCCGCCGGCATCCGTCCCAGCCAGTTGCTGCCCCGGGTGCAGATCTCGACGCGCGAACGCCCGTTTTCGATGATCCTGATCCACGACGACAGCTTCCGCTATGCCTACATCAGCGGCCTTTCCGACCAAGCCTTGCAGACCGTAATCCCGAACCCTATACCCCAGTCGCAGATTGATAGCACCCGACGTTACCTGGCCCGCTCCGGCATCTCGATCGATGATCTGAGGCGGAATCCAAGGCTCTCCACAGAATTCATGATCGACTCCACCCTCCGACCGAGCCTGACGAACCTTGTGTCCTTGAGCTATATTCCGGAATACCGGCTGTGGTCGATGGCCACCCTGCCGGTTGATGCCCTCTATCCGACCTGGCACCGCTCATTGCTGGTCTACGGCCTGACCCTGTTGCTGGTCGGGCTGGTGCTGTTTCTGCTGTTCCGAATCATCGACCGTGCCCAGAAACGCCATCAGAACCTCCTGCTGCAGCAGGCCAACCGCGATTTCCTCACCGGCCTGCACAACCGGCAGTACCTGAACCGTATCGAGTCGCGCTGGGCCGGACCGGGCAAGCGCCCCTTCAGTGTCTGGTTCATCGACCTGGACAACTTCAAGCACATCAATGACAGCCATGGGCACCGCATCGGCGACCGGCTGTTGCGCCAGGCCGCGGATCGCATCGTGCGCCGTTTCGATCCGAAGGATCTGGTCTGCCGCCAGGGGGGCGACGAATTCATCGTGTTATCGCATCTGGTGGATGCCAATGCCGTGCGCGAGCGGGCTCGCCAGCTGCTGCGCGACCTGCTTCAGCCGCTGGAAATCGATGATTATGCCTTCCGTATCGGCGCTTCGATCGGTATCTGCTTTCATCCCGAGGATGGGGAGAATTTCGACAGCCTGTTCAGTGCCGCCGACAGCGCAATGTACGAGGCCAAGAAGAAAAAGAACAGCTACCACCTCTATACGGATACCCTGAGGCAACAGGTTCGCGAATCGGCACACATCGAACAGGCCCTGCGCAGCGCGGTCACCAACGGCGAGATCGACATGGCCTATCAGCTCCAGGTTGAACCGGACGGCCGTCCCTGCGGTGTCGAGGCCCTGTGCCGCTGGAACAGCCCCGAACTCGGAACGATCGCGCCCGACCAGTTCATTCCCATCGCCGAGCGCAACGGCAGCATCATTCCGCTGGGGCATTTCATCATCGACCGCTCGCTGGCGGACATCGCCGCACTCGCACACAAGCGTGGGCGTGACGACCTGAGGCTGTCGATCAACATATCGGTCCGTCAATTGCAGGAAAAGCGGTTCTCGGAACAACTGCTGGCGGCACTGGACCGCCACGGCTTCTCCACCGAGCGACTGACACTGGAGATCACCGAAAGCCTGTTCATGGAGGATTACGACTACCTGATGCCGGTCATCGACGGGCTGCGTAACCAGGGCATACGCATTGCACTGGACGATTTCGGTACCGGATATTCATCGCTGAGCCTGTTGCGGCGACTGCCCATCGACGAGTTGAAGATCGACAAGAGCTTCATCGACACCGTGTGCAGCAACCGGCAGGACCATCAGCTGGTGATGAGCATTCTGGAGATCGCGCGCACGCTGGGCATGCGCGTGGTGGCGGAAGGCATCGAATCGTCGGATCAGGCCGAATTGCTGCGTGAACACGGCTGCGACTGCATGCAGGGTTATTTCTTCAGCCCGCCTCTGCCGATCGAGGAGCTGGAGCGGCTGTGCCACAACTGGAGCCGGGTGCCCTGACCGGACTTCTCTAGTGGCTCTCCGACACCATGTTGATGGTGTACTTGGGAATCTCGATCACCAGATCCTCGTCATCGATTACCGCCTGGCAGCTGAGCCGGGAATCCGGCTCCAGCCCCCAGGCCTTGTCCAGCAGGTCATCCTCGCATTCATCGGATTCCGGCAACGAATCGAAGCCTTCCCGCACATAGACATGACAGGTGGTGCAGGCACAGGATTTTTCACAGGCGTGCTCAATCTCGATGTCGTGCTCCAGCAGCGCATCGCAGATGGTGGTGCCGGATTCGGCTTCGAAGGCGGCGCCTTCGGGACAGAGTTCTTCGTGGGGCAAAACGATTACTTGGGGCATCAGACATCCACCTGGTCTACGGTTTTTCCGGCCAGCGCCTTGCGTACGCTGGCATTCATGCGTCGGGCGACAAATTCCTCGCTGGTCGCCTCGACCTGTTTGATCGCGGCCTTCAGCTCATCGGCGGTGGCGCTGTCGATCTTCTGTTCCAGTGCATCGCGCGCGGCAACGATGGCATCGTATTCCTGTTCCGAGAGCAGTTCCCTGCCATCCTCTGCCAAGGCGGAATCCACTGCCTCAATGACACGCCGCGCTTCCACCTGCTGCTCGGCCAGCATCCGCGCATCCACGTCTTCCTTCGCGTGTTCCATGGAAGCACGCAGCATGGTTTCGATCTCGCTGTCGGTGAGGCCATAGGAGGGCTTGATGGTGATGTCGGACTTGACGCCGCTGGACAACTCTTCGGCGGTTACCGACAACAATCCGTCGGCATCCACCTGGTAGGTGACGCGGATGCGCGGCGCGCCGGCCACCATCGGCGGGATGCCGCGCAATTCGAAATGGGCCAGCGAACGGTTGTCGGAGACCAGTTCGCGCTCGCCCTGCACCACATGGATGGACATTGCGGTCTGGCCGTCCTTGAAGGTGGTGAATTCCTGCGCCCGGGCCACCGGAATGGGGGTATTGCGCGGAATGATCTTTTCGCTGAGGCCACCCATGGTCTCGATCGCCAGTGACAGAGGCAGCACATCGAGCAGCAACATTTCCGAGTCCGGCTTGTTGCCGGCCAACACATCGGCCTGCTGCGCGGCGCCGATGGCAACGACGCGATCCGGGTCGAGGGAACAGAGCGGCTCGCGGCCGAAGAATTCGCCCACCTGTTCACGCACCAGCGGCACCCGGGTCGAACCGCCCACCAGAATCACATCGCTGATCGCCTCGCGATCCAGCTTGGCGTCACGCAGGGTGCGGCGGCAGGCCATCAGCGTCTTGCGCACGAGGTCGCCGATCAGCTCATTGAAGCGCTCGCGGGTCAGACTGCGGCAGGCGGTTTCGCCCCGGTAGTCGATACAAACCTCGGCCTGATCGGCTTCGGTCAGCGCCTCCTTGGCGCGGCGCGCGGCAATCATGATCTGACGCGAAAGCTGGGGATCCATGTCCTCGATGCCCATCTCCTGGACCAGCCACTCGGCGATGGCATGGTCCATGTCATCGCCGCCAAGAGACGAATCGCCACCGGTGGCCATCACCTCGAACACGCCCTTGTTGAGGTGCAAGATGGATATGTCGAAGGTACCGCCGCCGAGGTCGTAGATGGCGATGATGCCATCGGCCTTCTGGTCCAGCCCATAAGCCACGGCCGCGGCGGTGGGTTCGTTGAGCAGGCGGTAGACATTGAGCCCGGCCAGGCGCGCCGCATCGCGGGTGGCCTGCCGCTGGGCATCGTCGAAATAGGCCGGCACGGTGATCACCACACCATCGAGTCCTTCGCCCAGCGAGTCTTCGGCCCGTTTCGCCAGTGCCTTGAGAATTTCCGCGGAGACCTCGACCGCGGTGACCTTGCCGCGGCGGGTGACGATGCGCGGCACGCTGCTGTCGGTGGAGACATCGAAGCGCCATGGAAGCACATCCGAGAGGCTGCGTATGTCTTCGATGCCACGCCCGAGGATGCGCTTGACCGACGAGATGGTGTTGAGCGGGTCTTCGGCCTGTTTTTCCAGGGCGTCGTAGCCGACGAGGATCTCGTCCTCGCCGTACCAGACCACCGAGGGCAACAGATGGCGGCCCTGTTCGTCGGGCAAGGTGTCGACGACGCCACTGCGGTTGACCGCAACCAGCGAATTTGTGGTGCCCAGGTCGATGCCGGCAGCATGCTTGCGCTGGTGCGGTGCGGCGCTCTGCCCGGGCTCGGATATCTGCAGCA
Organism: Gammaproteobacteria bacterium; assembly: GCA_026989015.1. GTDB lineage: Bacteria > Pseudomonadota > Gammaproteobacteria > S144-22. Next base: position 727 of record JALSKD010000195.1, on the reverse strand, counting down.
AGGCCATTACAGGAGGTCTTCCTCGAGTTGCATCTGGTATTCGTCGATCTGTTCGAGGATGCGCTGGATGAACTGCATCTTCTTGATCACCTGGCGCGCTGCCTCATGATCACCCTGGGCGTAGAGGCGCTGAAATTCGGCGGCGTATTCCTTTGAGCGCTGGTCGAGCTTGCCGGTGATGTGGTCGCAGCAGCGCAGCGGATCCTGGCAGCTCTGACACTGTTCCATTTCCTCGCGCAGCTCGATCTGCTCCATCAGAAAGGCCGTATCGCCGGTGGTTTCGTGCTCGTCGTTCATATCCAGCCCCTGCAGCGACAGCATGTAGCGGGCGCGCTTGACCGGGTCGGCAAGGGTCTGGTAAGCCTCGTTGATCCAGGCCGCCTGCTGCACCGCGAGGCGCTTTTCCTGATCGCTGCCGCCGGCCACCCGGTCCGGATGGAAGCGCGACTGCAACTGCTGCTGAGCCGCATGCAGGGCTGCGCTGTCCACCTCGAAGGATACGGGCAGGCCAAACAGCTCGAAATAATTCTGTTGCAGGTCCAAGCTCATGAATCAGACCGTGAAGCTCTCCCCGCAACCGCATTCGTCCTTGGCGTTGGGGTTCTTGAACTCGAAGCCTTCATTGAGTCCCTGCTTGACGAAGTCGACCTCGGTGCCATCGAGGAATACCAGGCTCTTGGGATCGACGATGATCTTGACGCCATTGGATTCAAAGACCTGGTCCTCT
>JALSKD010000194.1 GCA_026989015.1 Gammaproteobacteria bacterium | reverse complement strand
ACCAACTGCGGCAACGATCCCGACATCGACCTCACCTGTTACACCATCACCCTGAGCACGCCATGAACCGTATGAATGCCTATTCCCGACAGCGGGGCCTGTCACTGGTCGAACTCATGGTCGCCATGGTGATCAGCCTCTTTTTGCTGGGCGGCGTGGTCCAGGTCTATACCGCCAACAAATCCACCTACCGCTTCTCCGAAGCCATGTCGCGCATCCAGGAAAACGCCCGCTATGCCCTGGACACCATGGCGCGCGACCTGCGCATGGCCGGTTTCTGGGGCTGCGCCACCTTTGATCCGGCCGACCCGTCGAACATCCAGAATAACCTGGATCCGGCCGGACCCGGCTACGACCCGGAATTGCATGACTTCGTTGGCCAACCCCCGGTCGAGGGCACCGAGAACGACGGACTCAATGGTTCGGACAGCATTCGTGCACGCGGCAGCCTGCCCGGCCAGGCCAATGTGGTGTCACCCTACAACTCACCCACCTCCGCGCAGATCTTCATCAATCAGGCGGACTTCGTCGCGCCCGGCGACATCGTCCTGTTGTCGAACTGCAAGGGCGCGGACATCTTCCAGGTCACCAACACCACCAATGGCGGCGGTGCGGCCAAGCAATCGGTGGTTCACAACTCGGGCGCCGGCTCACCGGGCAACTCATCCGGGGGTGGCGGCTGTCCCGGCGTTAATCCCAACTGCCTGTCACAGACTTACGGCGGCGACTCCTCCCTGCTCAAGCTGCAAAGCGTGCGTTACTACATCGCGGCCGGTGCCAGCGGCGAGCCGGCGTTGTGGCGCGACATCAACGGCACGGCGCAGGAACTGGTCGAAGGCGTGGAACAGCTGCAGATCCTCTATGGCATCAATACCGACGCCAATACCACGGCACCCAACCAGTATGTGACCAGCGCGGCCGTGCCCGACTGGAACCGGGTTATGGCGGTTCGGCTGATGCTGTTGTTGCGCTCGCCGGAAAATGTATCCCTGGACGCACCCCAGACCTATCGATTCAACGGTGTCAATGCGGTATCTCCGGACAATCGCCTGCGCCAGGTCATATCCACCACCATCGCTTTGCGCAACCGCATTCCCTGACAGGTAAACCACAATGAACACGCCAACACAGAAGAACACACAACAGGGCTTCACGCTGGTCATGAGCCTGGTCATCCTGATCATTCTGACCGTGCTCAGCCTGTCGTCGATGCAAAGCACCCGCCTGGAAACCGCCATGGCCGGCAACATGCGCGAATCCGACCTGGCCTTCCAGGCCGCCGAGATGGGTCTGGATTCCGGCGAGAATCATGTCGAAACAGTGACCACATCCAAAACCGATTTCAATGACCTGAACGGTCTCTACGCCGAGACCACCGAAGATCCGGACTATTTCGATGACGCCAGCTGGACTTCCGCGCAGACGGCCTCGGTCAGCCTGGCCCAGCTTTTCAACCAGCCCCAGTTCATCGCCAAGTACCTGGGCGACCGTTCACAGAACGAAGTAGCCAAGGTCAACATCGGTGGCTACGGCGGCGCCCAGCCCGGCATCACCGTCTCTTACTTCCGCATCACCGCCCGTGGTGTTGGACAAACCGATTCGGCACCGCGTCTGGTGCAGTCGTATTACGGCAAAGAATTCTGAGTCGCTCAGAGGAAAAACATCATGAACACCAAAACTCGCTTCCGCAAACTGGGCCTGATCCTGTCTTTGGCCGCCCTGGCATTCGGCCCCACGGCCCAGGCCGCCCCCGGCCCGTTGCCCAACACGCCCTTGTTCCTGACCAACTCGGTCGAGCCCAATATCTTCTTCGAGTTGGATGACTCCGGAAGCATGGAGTGGGAAATGATGATGGCGAACGGTACCGCAGGTATTGCAACCAGTAATGGTGGTGCACCTGTATACCTCGGCCTCGTACGCTACTATTTGTTGCCCGTCAACAGCAACGGCTTAGATGGAAATTATGGAGGCGACCGCTATCCCTACACGCTACCGCCCGTTGCCGATGATATTGCCGTGTGGGTGGCCAAGAACTCGCAGGGCAACAAACTCTACTATGATCCGAACATCACTTATCTCCCTTGGCCCGGATCGGATGGCAGCGGCAACCCCCTGTTTGGAGATGCCACTCCTAACGCCGCATTGATTGATCCGGCAAACCCCGGATTCGGTACATTTGATCTGACTGCCAGCCATAATTACCGATACTGGAACGATGACACGAGTAGCTGGGTCAATGCATCCGTTTTCCCCGCCGTCTATTATGACTGGGTCGACACCAACGGCAATGGCATCATTGACACCCCCGACAACTTTCAAAGAATCGAAATCACGCCCGCCAATGCCCCCTTCCCTTCCGGGCGCAGTTACGCCGAGGAAATCCAGAACTTTGCCAACTGGTTCCAGTATTACCGCAAGCGTTCTTTCGTCGCCAAGGCTGCACTCGGCTTTGTCATCAATGATACCGACGCCACCCGCATGGGACTGGATATCTACAACCGGCAATTTCAGTTCGATGCGGCATCAATGACCAATCCGGCCAACAAACAGGCCCTGCTCAACACGCTATATGGCCTCGCCATACCCTGCGGTCCTGGCAAGGGTGATATTTACCCGGACGAGTGCCCCTCCACGCCCGCCCGTAGAGCCTTGAACCGGGTTGGACGCCTCTATGAAAACCTTTTAGGCAGCAGGCCTACGCCGATCCTCTCCGCCACCGACGGCGGTGAATGCCAACAGAATTTCACCATTCTGATGTCGGATGGCTACTGGAATGGCGACACCCCGGGTGGCATCAACAATGCCGATGGCGATAACAACACCCCCTGGGACGGCGACGAAAACCAATCCGTTGATGGCGGCAATTACGCAGACAATAACAGTGTAACGCTGGCCGATGTTGCCATGCATTTCTATGAACGGGACCTCAGCTCATTGGCCAACAATGTGCCTACCATCGCCGGCGTCGACCAAGCCGATCATCAGCACATGGTGACCTACACCATAGGATTTGGCCTGAGCGGAACCCTGGATCCCGTCAGTTTTGATCCCTTGGCGTCAGGCTTCGCCTGGCCGGATCCGACAGACGCTTTCGATGACGAGCGTGTTGACGATCTGCTGCATGCCGCCTACAACAGCAGAGGGCAATATCTCTCGGCCTCCAATCCGGTTCAGCTCTACGATTCGCTTCAAACTGCCATTCAGGATATCGCGGAAAGGACGGGCACGGCCGCCGCAGTGGCCGTCAACTCCGCGCGCCTGACTTCCGAGTCAGTGGTCTATGTCGCACAGTTCAACTCCAACCGCTGGCAGGGGCGTCTGTTCGCCTACCCCATCATCGACCTCAACCTTGGTACACTGGCCAGCACGCCCAAATGGGAAGCCAATGATGTGCTGACCAGCCGGGACATTGGCACCGAGCCCCGGCAGATCCTGACCTGGAATGGCAGCCAAGGTACGCCTTTCGAATGGAATGCCAGTTCCCTCAGCCCGGCCATGATGGCAGACCTGAGCACCAACCCGGATGGCAGCACGGCTTCGGGCGCCATGGCCAAGGCCCGCCTGGATTACCTGCGTGGCGACCGCAGTAACGAGAACTCCGGCTACGGATTCCGCGCGCGGCCGAGCCTGCTGGGCGATCTGGTCAACTCCGGTCCCGTATTCGTCGGCGCACCCTCTCTTGCCTGGCCCGACACTGCGCCCTTCCCGGACAGCACCGGTGCGCGTTATTCCGACTTCAAGAACGGATCCGCCAAAACCCGCAAAAAGGTCGTGTACATAGGCTCCAATGACGGCATGCTGCACGCCTTCGATGACGACACCGGCAAAGAACTGTTCGCCTACCTGCCCAATCTGCTGGCATCGACTGACAGCAATAAAGGTTACCATTACCTGACGGACCCCAATTACACACACAACTGGTATGTGGACCTGACGCCCACTTTGTCCGATGCCTTCTTGACCACGGGCGCGGGCAGCGGGTGGCGCACAATCCTCATCGGCGGCCTGCGTGGTGGTGGCCGGGGCCTGTTCGCCCTCGATGTCACCGACCCCAATGACTTCAGCGAGGCCAACGCCGACGAGCTGGTGATGTGGGAGTTCTCCAACGCCAATGACAGCGACCTCGGCTATACCTACAGCCGCCCCACCATTGCACTGGCCAACAACGGACGCTGGGTGGCCATCTTCGGCAACGGCTACAACGACACCGGCGATGGTGAGGCCAAACTGTTCATCCTCGACATCGAAGCCGGTCAGGACGGATGGCAGACCGGCGACTATATCGAAATCACCACCAAGGTCGGCTCCACATCGAACCGCAACGGCCTGGCTACTCCCGCTCTTGCCGATGTTGATGGCAACGGCACCGTTGACCGGGTCTATGCCGGCGACCTCGAGGGCAACATGTGGGCTTTCGACCTTTCCAGCAGCTCATCCGCATCCTGGGGCATTGCCTACTCCGATAGCGGCAACCCGGCGCCGCTGTTCACCACCCAGGCCAATCAGCCGATCACCGCCAAGCCGGTGCTGGCCAAGCATCCGACCATTCCGGATCAGAGCACCCCGAGCAACGCGCCCAACCTGATGGTCTTCTTTGGCACCGGGCAATACCTTGTCGAGTCGGACAAGTCGTCCTCGACCACCCAGTCCTTTTACGGTGTCTGGGACCGTGGCGACAAGCAGCTGGATGTTTCCAATCTTGTGGAGCAAACCTTCGACAGCAGCTACACTCAGCGAGTGCTGACACGCAACCATGTCGACTACTCCAGCAAATACGGCTGGCGCTTCGATCTGCCCGAAACCGGCGAACGCAGCGTCACCTCACCTGTGGCTCGCGCCGACGCGGTGTTCTTCAACTCCTTCATACCGGTGACCAATCCCTGCAGCGTGGGCGGCTACGGCTACAAGTTCGCGGTGGACATGGTGACCGGCGGTTCTCCCGAAGAGGCCATCATCGACATCAACAAGGATGGCGTCATCGACAACGACGACAACGAAGCCGGTGCCAACGGAGTAGTGGCCGCGACACGGCAGGACGGCTTCCTGCCCGAACCGGTCTTCATTGAAGACCTGGCATTCACTGGCGAGGTCGCCACCAAAGTACGCAAACTTCCCGATTTACCCACAGGCCGGTTCTCCTGGCTGGAGCTCATCAAATGAACATGAAGCCTCTCATAACCTCTCTGTTATTTATATCGCTTTTCTCCCCGAGCCTTTATGCTCAGTTGGAGGTGTATCCCTTTTTCGGCAAGGTCTCGTCACTTTCACAAGACAGCATCACCGTCATGGATACCCGCCTTCGCATCTCTCCAACGGTGAAAGCCTTTACGGCATCAGGTAAACCCATTTCGCTCGACAAGATCCGGCCTGGAATGAAGGTTGGAGTAAGAACAATCCGAATCGGCAATAAACTGCTGGTCGATTCCATACACCTTCTCAAGTAGTTATTTTCATGAAGGAGATCGACATGAACCAAAAGGCGCTCCATTCCGGTTTCACCCTCATCGAACTGATGATGGTCATCGGCATCGTTGCCATACTGGCGATCGTCGCCGCCGGATTCTATGGCGACAATGTCATCGCCGCAAAACGCAGTGACGGGCGCCGGGGGCTGCAGGATACCGCCACTTCGCTGGAGAAATGCAAGAGTCTCTACGGCACCTACAACAGCGCCAACTGCGCCATCGCCGATGGTTCAACCGTACCCTCTCCGGAGGGGCTGTATGACATTGCGGTGACTACTGCGGCATCCACCTTTTCATTGACCGCCACCCCATCCGCCGGCTCATCGCAGAACGCGGATACCGACTGCACCAGCATGACGCTGGACAACCTCGGTCAGCGTGGCGGTACCGGGGCCGACGCGTCCGTCTGCTGGTAAAACCCGGCTCCGGGTGGTATCTCCCTGCGAAGGGGCTCTGATATAATCAGCGCCCCTTTTTTATTACCCTGCCGTCATGACCCGCAAAGCCGTCGCACTGATCTCCGGAGGTCTCGACTCCCTGCTTGCCGCCCGGGTCATTCAGGAACAGGGCGTCCATGTCGAAGGCATCAATTTCTTTACCGGCTTCTGTGTCGAGGGGCATACCCACGCCATCCGCAAGAAGGACAAGGACAAGCCGAAGCGCAACAACGCGCTGTGGGTGGCCGAGCAGCTGGGCATCAAGTTGCACATCGTGGATATCGTCGAGGAGTACAAGGATGTGGTCATCAACCCGAAACACGGCTACGGCGCCAATCTCAACCCTTGCCTGGACTGCAAGATCTTCATGGTGCAGCAGGCATACCAGTGGATCCGCGACAAGGGCTTCGACTTCATCATCACCGGCGAGGTGATCGGTCAGCGCCCCATGTCGCAGCGCAAGGAAACCCTGCCCGTCGTGGCACGCGAATCCGGCGCCGACGACCTGCTGCTTCGCCCTCTGTGTGCGAAGAACCTGCCGCCGACCCTGCCGGAGCGGGAGGGCTGGGTCGATCGTGATCGCCTGCATGATTTCTCCGGACGCTCTCGCAAGCCCCAGATGGCACTGGCCCGCCAGTACGGATTCGAGGATTACGCCCAACCCGCCGGTGGCTGCTGCTTCCTGACCGATGAAAACTACTCCATCAAGCTGCAGGATCTTTGGACGCACCGCGGCGAAAAGCGCTATGAGCTGGATGACATCATGCTGCTCAAGGTCGGGCGCCACCTGCGCCCCGAAGGCCAGTCCTGGAAGCTGATCATTGCCCGCGAGGAGGGCGAAACCCGTTTTCTTTCCGGCTACAAGGGGCAGTTTCAGTCACTGCGCACTCTAAGCCACGGCGGTCCGCTGGCGCTGATCGACGGCCCCACGCTCAATGACGAGCAGATCCGCGAGGCGGCCGCCATCGTCGCCCGTTATGGCCAAGGCAAGACGGCACCCGAGGTGGAACTCGAGTACAGCCCGCCCGGCGGCGACGGCCGTTCCGTGACTGTCGCCCCCAAGGCGCCGCACGAGATTCCCCAGTCCTGGTACCTGGTGTGATGAAACCGCTGCGTATCGATGCCCGCCGGCTGCTGTGTCCGATGCCGGTGATCCGCCTGCAGGATGCGCTGGAACCCCTGCCCGTGGGCAGCGTGGTCGAAATCACCGCCACCGACCCGGGGGTGCAGAACGACATCCCGGCCTGGTGCCGCATCAACGGCCAGCGCCTCGACGGCATCGAGCAACGCGGCAACGAATACATCATCACCGTGACCAAGCTGTGCGATGACTGACCCGCTGCTCGACATCCGCGAAGGCGAAGCCCCCAATCAGCGGCGCAAGCGCATCATCAACCGCGTCACCTGGGTGGGCATCGCGGTCAACATCGGCCTGTCGCTTGCGCAGATCGTCTCCGGCATGCTGGCCCACTCCCAGGCGCTGATCGCCGACGGTCTGCATACCCTGGCCGATCTGATCAGCGACTTCGTGGTGCTGGTCACCGCCCATCACGCCTCCAAGGATGCGGATGAAGACCATCCCTACGGCCACGGCCGCATCGAGACCCTGATCTCGGTGTTCCTGGGTCTGGCGCTGATCGCTGTCGCGGGCGGCATGGCCTGGCGCGGCTATCAGGCCATCGTCTCCGGTGCCGGCTACCAGACCGAGGCCTATGCCATCTTCTTTGCCCT
>JALSKD010000193.1 GCA_026989015.1 Gammaproteobacteria bacterium | reverse complement strand
CCGCCACTGGCTGCTCCAGCGGCATGGGTACGCCACCCCTGCCCAGGTGCGAGCTGCCCATGCGACTGTGCCAGATGCGGCGTGAATTTTGTACAAACATGTGTCCAGGAATTCAGGGGCTTTACAGATTCGATTTGTCCTTGCAGTCTCCGGAGCGCCGCTTGAGGACTTCCTCGGCCGGCCGCGGCATGTGGGTGAACATGCCGTGATGTTCTCCCTTGTAGCGTATCCCGTTCTGTACGAAATCGATGGCGGCCAGCAAGGCCTGTTCCCGGTCATCGGTATCGCCAACAAGGCTGTCGATGGCGGGCAAGACATCGTTCAGGGCCCCCTGCTCGCGGTAGGCCGACCACATATGGGCCGACAGCTCGGCCCAACTGGCCCGCGTCGTGATCAGCAGGTGGTCCGGCCAGAACCAAAGCGGTGCTGAATCGCCAATACGCAGCAAGGGCGGGTCCTGCTGTGTCATGGAGAAGCTGTCGCCTGCCGCAACCCTGCGCTCGCTTGTTGAAAACCGGCGCTCCCGGTACCGGCATTCCTGGACCGTCAGCGCCGTGTCGCTCTGGTTGACGATGCGTATGCGTTGCACCCGGATCGGGCAGCCCCAGGACAGGAGAATCCGGGAATGGTAATACTTGCCCTGCAGCGGGTGATCACCGCTGCGGGTGATCTCGGTTGCTGCGTAATCGATGACATCACCCACCCGCAGATCATCGATCGATACACTGATGGTATAGCGCCGGTTGGTGATGTGCTGTTCCAGCTCGGCCTCGCGCTGCAATACCTCGATAGTGCCTGTTTCCAGTGCATCCCTGGCCGTTCCGTCACGAATCACGCGCAGATGATGGATGATCAGCTGTTCGTTTAGCGCATTCAGCTCATGGACAATCAATGAAGCGTCTTCCAGCCGGGATGCATCGAGTACATGTTCTACCGTATGCCGGTATGACTCGAAGCCTTCGGCACTCACACGCTCCTGGTTGTCGGCAAAAAGAAAATAGAAGGGCGCTTCGGGAAGGGTGTCTTCCTCAGCAGAAGGGATTCCATCCGGTGGCACAATAATCCAGTCCTTGTCAGGGCAGTAGTTTGAGAAACCAGGCCAGCGGATCTGTGGCCTGAACGGGGCGCATGCGGTCAATACTTTTGTTCCAGCACCATGGCCGCGCCATTGCGTTGGAGACGCACATGCTCGAGGAAGGACATCCCAAGCAACGGTGTCGTAGGCCGGTTGCCCTGCAGGACGACGGCTTCGACATTGGGTACTTCAATGTCGCCGACGCGGACGCTGGAAAGCCGAATGCGCCACACCGGAGCCAGGGAATTGGCAGTCTGAATGACATCGGCCTGACCGGTCTTGTAAGGCAGCTTGAGGCGCTCTGCGTCGGCACTGGAGAGGGCAACGAAGGTGGCACCGGTGTCGAGCAGGAAGCGGGTCGGGCGCCCGTTGATTCGCCCCTTGAGCTGGAACATACCATTCGGCCCGGAATAGACCGTCAGTTTGCGCCGCTGGGGCTTGCGGAAGCCGTGGGCGACACGGCCGTTGAGCTTGAGGGTTTGCGGTTTGCCGCGGCCAATGCGGATGACGGCTTCGCGGCCGTTGGCGTTGATGAGGGTGACGCCGGAGCGGGTTTCGCCCTTCCTGAGCAACACATTTTCGCCATCGATCTGCAACATGGCCTTGCCGGTGAACAGGGCCACGGCCCGTACCGAGTCGGGGGCGGACCAGAGGGGTGCGGCCAACAGCCAGAGGAACAGCAATCCGTAGCGCATCAAAAAAACCCGTCAGCGTAGAAACCAGATTAACCCATGCACACAAGCCAGTGCAAACACTCCGGCGAGCACATCATCGATCATGATGCCGAAACCGCCGCCCACACGGCGATCGAGCCAGCGAATGGGCCAGGGCTTGAGGATATCGAACAGTCGAAACAGCAGGAAGCCGGCGAGCAGCCAGCGCCAGTCGAGCGGCACCGCGATGAGGGTGATCAGCAGGCCGACAATCTCGTCCCAGACGATGCCGCCATGGTCGTGCACTCCCAGCGCCCGCGCCGTGTAGCCGCAGAGCCAGACACCCAGCAGCGCGAGTACCAGTGTCGCCGTCAGATACTCCGCAAGCGGCAGCGGCTGCAGCAGCAGCCACAGCGGAATGCCGGCCAGGGTGCCGAAAGTGCCCGGCGCCACCGGCGCCAGCCCGCTGCCGAAACCCAGCGACAGAAAATGCGCCGGGTTAAGCAGCAGCTTCGGATCGATGCGTTTATTCCCTGAAATGGTCGTACCCCCTGTAGTCGTCCAGATCGCGGTGGCGCCCATCGAGCACCAGATGGCGCCCGGATTCGGTGACCGAACCGATGCGGGTCAGTGCGAAAGGCAGTTCGCGCGCCGCGGCGTCAAGGGCTGCATCCGCTTCGGGCGGCGCCGTGAAGAGGAGTTCATAGTCGTCGCCGCCGGTCAGGGCGAGATCGAACCCATCAGTGTCGCGCAGATACCTGTTGACGGGCAGGCGCTCGCCTTCGATCACCGCGCCGACTCCGCTGGCGTCCAGCAGGTGGCCCAAGTCGGCAGCCAGCCCGTCGGAAACATCGATGGCCGCGCTGGCCTGTTGGCGCAGCAGCGGAATCAGTTCGATACGGGGCCTGGGATAATTGAGCGCGGTGAAGCAGGCCGCGGTGGTGGCCGCGTCCACTCGGTCCGCGTCCACCTCGCCCCGCAGCAGGCGCAACGCCAGCGCGGCGTCACCCACCCGACCGCTGATCCAGATGCGGTCACCCGGGCGGGCGCCGGAGCGCGTGACCGCCCTGCCCGCGTCCACCCAGCCATTGGCCTGGATCGACACCGACAATGGCCCGCGCGTGGTGTCGCCGCCGACCAGGATCATGCCGAAGACATCGGCGGCGCGGAACAGGCCATCGGCGAAACGCTCCAGCCAGGCGTCGTCGTCATCCGGCAGGGTCAGGGCAAGCAGAAAATGGGCGGGATCGGCGGCCATCGCCACCAGATCGGAGGCATTCACCGCCAAGGCCTTCCAGCCGATGCTGGCGGCCTCGGTGGCTTCGGGGAAATGCCGTCCGCTGACCAGCGTGTCCAGCGTGCTGACCAGCAGGCGTCCGGGCGGCGGTTCGATGAGTGCGGCATCGTCGCCAATGCCCAGACGCAGCCATTCGGGCGCGGAACGGTCGGGAAGTTGGAAATGGCGGCGGATGATGGAGAATTCGGAGCCGCTCACGCCCATGCCCGCTCAGCCGGCCGCCTTGTCCGCGCCGGCCTGCTGTGTCTCCGCCGGCCGCAGTTCGCGCGCCAGCGGGTCCAGCACGCCATTGACGAACTTGTGGCTGTCGTCGGCACCGTAGGATTTGGCCAGCTTCACCGCCTCGTTGAGCACCACCCGGTAGGGGATTTCCAGATGCTTGATCAACTCGTAGGTGGCGATGCGCAGGATATTGTTCTCGATGGGGTCGAGGTGGTCCTTGAAACTGCTGACATGGCGGCCAAAGCGGTCGTCCAGTTCGTCGACCATCGAGGGAATGCCATAGAGCAATTCGAGAAAATACTCCGGGTCTCCGGAGTTGACGCCCTGCTCCTGTACATAATGATCACGGATCCAGTCCAGATCCTCGCCCGACAGCTGCCACTGGTAGAGCGCCTGCAGGGCCTTGTCACGGGCGTGCTTGCGCTTCCTGATGGCCTGCGCGTGCTGCTGGCTCTGCGGGTTCGGGCGCTTGCTCATGGACGGCGCAGCCTCAATCCAGCTTGCGCAGCAGGCTGATCATTTCCATCGCCGCCATCGCCGCCTCGGCGCCCTTGTTGCCCGCCTTGGTGCCGGCGCGCTCGATGGCCTGTTCGATGGTGTCGGTGGTTAGCACGCCGTTGATGACCGGAATGCCGAACTTCAGCGACAGGCTGGCCAGCGCCTTGGCGTTTTCGCCGGCGACGAAATCGAAATGCGGGGTCGAACCGCGGATCACCGCGCCGAGCCCGATGATGGCATCGACACCCCCCTGCTCGGCATATTTCTGCACCACCAGCGGCATCTCGAAGGCGCCCGGCACATGGCTGACGCGGAGGTTGCCGGCGGGGATGCCGGCCCGGGTCAGTGCATCGATGGCGCCGGAGAGCAGGCTGTCGACGATGAAGCCGTTGAACCGACCGACGACGATGGCGATGCGCGCGTCGGCGACCGTGATATCGCCGTTGATTGTCTTGACATGTGACATGAGGTTATCCTCGCAACTTTTTGTTTTCAATCAGAAATGTAATCCACGACTTCCAGCCCGAAGCCGGCCAGCGCGTGGAATTTCTTGGGCGCGCTGAGCAACCGCATCTTGTGCACGCCCAGGTCGGCGAGGATCTGCGCGCCGATGCCGAAGGTACGCAGGTCGTCGTCGTGGGCCGGCGCCTTGTGCTCGTGCTCATCGCGCAGCATGGCCTCGATCTTCTGCACCATGTCGCGCGGCGATTCAGGCTGACGCAGAAACACGATCACCCCGCTGTCCATCGTCGAGATCTTTTTCATCACATCACGCAGCGGCCAGCCACGACCGACGGTGCCGAACAGCGCATCGTGCAGGGTATTCTGCACATGCACGCGTACCGCGATCGGCTTGTCCGGGTCGATCTCGCCCTTGACCACGGCGAGATGCAGTTCCTGGTCGATGGCGTCCTCGTAGGCGATCAGGCGGAATTCACCAAAATCGGTGGGAAACGGCGTTTCGACGATGCGCTCGAGGGTTTTTTCATTTTCGATGCGGTAGCGAATCAGGTCTTCGATGGTGCCGATCTTGAGGTCATGCTCGCGGGCAAAGACTTCCAGATCTGGCCGCCGCGCCATGCTGCCGTCTTCATTGAGGATTTCGACGATGACCGCGGCCGGCTCGAAACCGGCCAGCCGCGCCAGGTCGCAGCCGGCCTCGGTATGGCCGGCGCGGGCCAACACGCCGCCCGGCCGCGCCATCAGCGGAAAGATGTGGCCCGGCTGCACGATGTCGTCGGGCCGTGCATCCGGCTTGACCGCCGCCTGCACGGTGACGGCCCGGTCATGGGCCGAAATGCCGGTGGTCACGCCCTCGGCGGCCTCGATGGATACGGTGAAGTTGGTTTCCAGCTGGGCCTTGTTGTCACCCACCATCAACGGCAGGCGCAGCTGCTGGCAGCGCTGCTGGGTCAGCGTCAGGCAGATCAGGCCACGGCCGTAGCGGGCCATGAAGTTGATGTGCTCGGGCTGTACCGCCTCGGCGGCCATCAGCAGGTCGCCTTCGTTCTCGCGGTCTTCGTCATCCATGATGATGACCATGCGGCCCGCCTTGAGGTCTTCGATGATTTCTTCGGTCGTGTTCACGGATGCTCCGGACGCAGTATCAGGTCTTGAGGAAGCCGGACCGCGCCAGGGTCTGCAGCAGGTGGCCGTCATCGGCGGAGGCGTCAGCGTCCGCGGTCAGCAATCGCTCAAGGTAACGGGCGATTATATCAACTTCGAGGTTGACGCGGGTACCGATTTGATAGGTCTTGAACAGGGTGTTGTCGCGGGTATGGGGCACGATGTTGACATCGAAGCGCCGTCCCTCGACGCCATTGACGGTGAGACTGGTACCGTCGAGGGTGACCGAGCCCTTTGCCGCGATGTAGCGCGCCAGTTCCGCCGGCGCCTCAAAACGGTAGCGCACCGAGCGGCCGTCGTTGCGCATCTCCAGCAGGGTCGCCAGTCCGTCCACATGACCGCTGACCAGGTGCCCGCCCAGCGGCGTGGCCAGCGTCAGGGCCTTTTCCAGATTCACCGGCGACCCGGGTTCGAGACCGCCAAGACTGGTCTTGTCAAGGGTTTCCCGCGACACATCGGCGGAGAAGCGGCGGCCGTCGTAATTGACGGCGGTCAGGCACACGCCATTGACGGCAATGCTGTCGCCGAGGCCGGATTCATCCAGCCCCAAGCTGCCGCTGTCGATGGTCAGCCGCAGGTCGCCGCCGCGCGGCTCCATGCGGTCGATGTGGCCTATGGCCTGGATAATGCCGGTGAACATGGTCTTCCCCTCCGTCAGTCGATGGCCAGATCGAGGCTGCGCACTTGCATCGGCAGGGCCGAACCGTTGTCGAAGGCCGCACCGGCGCGGATGCCCACCTCGGCGATGGCTTCGGCATCGTCGAGCCGGTCGTAGACCGCGTGCATCGCGCCCAGCGCGAATTCCGAACCGGAACCGATGGCCCAGAACCGCGTGTACTCATCGACCTCGCGCAGCGCATAGAGGCCGAAGATGCCGCGATGGGTCAGCAGCAGCGCGTCGATGCGCGAGGTTTCGTAGTCATCCTCATCTTCGTCCTTGGCGTTGAGGAAATACTCTTCCTTGAGGATCGGGTGTATGCGGTTGAGGGTCTCGAAAATGGCCAGGCTGCTGGAGAAGTCGATGGCGTCGGCATGCCGGGCGAGCAGCGACTGCATCACCAGCTGATGCGCCGCCGAGCCCACGATGCCGAGAAACTGGCCCTTGTATTCGAGGATCTTGTCGGCATTGGCGACGAACTCCGCCGATTGCTTGGTATCACCGAAGCTGGTCAGGCTGTCGGCGGCGATGCAGGCGCGGTGGTGCTTGCGGACAATGACAATGGTGGACATGGGTCTCCGTCAGTTCGGCTGTGCGGTAATGCGGATATCTTGGCCGATCACGCGCATTTCAAGGATATCGAGCGACAGGCGGTCGGACATGATGCGGATCTCGCCGAGATCGAAGGCGCCGCGGGCGGCATCGCCGAGCAGGCTGGGGGCCAGGTAGAGCTGCAGTTCATCGGCCAGGCCCGCGCGCAACAGCGCACCGGCCAGGGTCTTGCCGCATTCGCTGTGGATTTCGTTGATCTCGCGGTCGGCCAGCGCCTGCATCAGCAGGCGCAGGTCGAAGCGACCTTCGGCATCGACCGGCAGTGGCAGAATCCGTACCCGCTCACGCAGAGCCTCGGTGGGCGTCTGACCCTCGGCGTACACCAGCAGCAGATCCCCGGATTGCTCGAACAAGCGCTCGCTTCCGGTCAGCTCCGCGTGCGCATCGAGGATCACCCGCAGCGGTTGGCGCGGCGGGGTCTGCTGGTCCAGCGCATCCGCGCCCAGACGCACGGTCAGCGCCGCGTCGTCATCGATGACGGTGCGCGCGGTGGACAGCACCGCCGAGCTGCGCGCCCGCAGGAACTGCACATCGCGCCGCGCGTCCGGGCCGGTGATCCACTGGCTGAGCCCGTTCTTGAGGGCAGTACGACCGTCCAGCGACATCGCCATCTTGATGCGCAGCCAGGGCAGCCCCTGTTCCATGCGCTTGATGAAACCGGCATTGAGCCGGCGCGCCTCGGCTTCCAGCACGCCAACAGATACCTCTATGCCGGCGGCACGCAGGCGCTCGATGCCGCGCCCTGCCACCTGTGGGTTCGGATCCTGCATCGCCACCACCACCCGCTGCGGCCGCGCCCGGACCAGCGCATCGGCACAGGGCGGGGTGCGCCCCTGATGGGCGCAGGGTTCCAGCGTGACATAGACGGTGGCGCCGCGGGCATCGCCTTCGGGCAGCGCACGCAGGGCCTTGATCTCGGCATGGGGCCCGCCGGCAAACGCATGGTAGCCACGGGCCACGACCGTGCCGTCGCGCGCGATCACGCAACCGACACGCGGATTGGGATGGGTCGAGTAAAGGCCCTTGCGTGCCTCACGCAGGGCCTCGGCCATGAAGTATTCGTCCACCAGGGTCATGGTGATGGCTCATCGTCGATCAGGGGTACCTGACGCTCGCGCATCTCCGGCGTCGGCTCTGCCTCGAGCCGGCGGATCAGTTCCTCGAAGGACTTGATGTCTTCGAAGCTCAGGTACACCGAGGCAAAACGGATGTAGGCCACATGGTCCAGGGCCTTGAGTTCGCGCATCACCAGCTCGCCAATCTGCCGCGAAGGCACTTCGCGTGCGTCCATCGCCGCCAGCTGGCGCTTGATGTGCGCCATTGCATCTTCAATGCGCTCCGCCGGTACCGGCCGCTTCTCCAGCGCACGCATCATGCCGGTGCGCACCCGTTGCTCGTCGAAGGTATCGCGGCTACCGTCGTTCTTGATCACCATCGGCATGTTGAGCATCGGTGTTTCATAGGTGGTGAAGCGCGCGGCGCAGGAGGCGCATTCACGCCGCCGGCGTACTTGGGTGGAATCGCTGGCCAGTCGGGAATCGACGACCCGCGTATCCGGGGCGCCACAGAAGGGACATTTCATCGGCAGACTGCTGTCGTTCGGGCTGGAGATTGTACAAAACCGCGGGGAAGGCTGCAGAACTATTGCCTGCCCCTGCCGCAAAACCCCATGCGCGCTGCGGTTCTGCGTCCCGGCCGCCTGTGCTAGACTCGGAGCGAATCCTCCTCGTGCAACCAAAGGTACAGATCATGTCTCTTGGAACCTATACCCCTCCCGCCCAGCAAGACCAGGGCGAAGTCGAAATCTCCGATACCTTCAGCCCGCAACTGACTTCCGCGGATCTGGATGTCACCGAGTCCGCGCAGAAAAAACTGGCGGAAATCGTCAACCAGAGCGAGGACGACATCGAAGGCATCCGCATCTATGTGGGTGGCGGCGGCTGTGGCGGCATGTCCTACGGCATGACCTTCACCGACCAGGTCTCCGACTACGACACGGTGCTCGACTTCGACGATTTCAAGATCCTCGTCGATGTGGTGGCCCTCAACTACCTGCGCGGCGCGCAGATCGACTACATCTCCGAAGTGGGCCGCGAGCGCTTCGTGTTCAACAACGTGTTCGCCGAAACCGGCGGCAGCGGCACCTGCGGCGCCTGCGGCGCGGCGGGCGGCGGCTGCGCCTGATACCCTGACACGCCGCCGCGGCGTGACCGCGACACGCGTTCCCTCCCCTGCGAGCCCCGGCCATCGGTCGGGGCTCGTTTTGTTGGTGGCCCCGGCACGCAGCTACCGGGTCGCCAGTTACCAGCAGGCCTGCGCCCGTCTGGGCTACCGGCTGATGATCGTCTCCGACAGCCGGCACTCGGTGATACCGGCCGTCGCCCAGGGCATCACTGTCGATTTTGACGACCCGGACAGCGCGCTGGAACGCGTGCTCGGCGCTCTGGGCCAGCAGCCGGTGAGCAGCGTGATCGCCACCGACGACCGGGTGGTGGCCCTCACCAGCCGCATCGCGGAAACACTGGGCCTGCCCCACAATGCTCCCGATTCCGCCGAACTGACACGACGCAAGGATCTGGCGCGCCTGCGGCTGCGCGAGACGGGCTGCAACACACCGGAATTCCGCATTCTGCCCGTTCAGGCCGTCATCGACGCGCCTCAAGACATCGATATGGGCTTCCCACTGGTCATCAAGCCGCTGATGCTCTCCGGCAGCCGCGGCGTGATGCGCGCCGACACCCCTCAGCAACTGTCCGACGCCGCCGCAACGCTGCAGCAGATACTGGCCGGCGAAAGCGGCAGCGCATACGAGTTAACCCATTGTCTGGTCGAGTCCTACCTGGATGGCCAGGAAATCGCCTTCGACGGTTTCGTGCAGGACGGTCGCCTGCGGCCGCTGGCGCTGTTCGACAAGCCGGAGCCGCTGACCGGCCCCTGTTTCGAGGAGAGCGTTTACATTACCCCGTCACGGCATCCAGAACCGCTGCAACGGGCCATCCTGGAGGAGGTCGAACGCTGCTGCGCCGCTTATGGCCTCCGTCATGGCCCGGTACACGCGGAGGCGCGCATCACCGATCGCGGAATCGTGCTGTTGGAGATGGCTTCGCGCACCATCGGCGGGCAATGCGCCAGCAGCCTCGAATTCGTGCTCGGCGCGGCGCTCGAGGATGTGGTGCTCAAGCTGGGCCAGGGCGAGGCCTGGCGGCCACCGGACACCGAAGGCTACAGCGGAGTATTGATGATTCCGATCGAGGATTCGGGGATTCTGCAGCGGGTCGAAGGACTGCTGGAAGCCCGCAGGACGCCCCATGTCAGCGACATCGAGATCCACATCCAGCCCGGTTACGAGCTGGTGCCCCTGCCCCGGGGAGCGAGTTACCTGGGGTTCATCTTCGCCCAGGCGGAGGATTACGACCGGCTCTGGCAGGCCCTGCGGCAGGCCCATGCCCGGCTGCGTTTCGTGACCCGGCAACGCTGGTCACTGGAGCCGGCCTGAGCGCGCGGCCTTACTTCTTCGCCGGGGGCGGGGTGAAGGGCTTGTCGGCCAGTTCGCCCTCGCCGAACAGGAAACCGATCATGTGCTGCTCCAGGCGCTCCAGTGCCTGCGGGTCCATGGTCGACAGGCCGTTTTCGTTGATGATCATGGTCTGCTGTTCGATCCACTGCTTCCAGCCCTCTTCCGAGACATTCTCGAAGATGCGCTTGCCCAGCTCGCCCGGATAGGGCACGCGGGTCAGACCGGGGGCTTCGCGCTTGAGCACGACACAATTTACCATTCTGGACATGATTCTCTCTCGACGGGTTGGGCCCAACAAAAAGGCGGCTGAAAAACAGCCGCCATGTTAACACCGCCTGATGGCAAAAAGCAGCAATCAGAATGCGTAATTGACCCCCAGTGAAACCACCGGCCAGGCCTTCAGCGCCGAAAGCTCGTCATCGGCCGCCGACTCGGCGGCATCGACATCGGCATCCAGGTCGGCCTGGGTGATGCCATTGCTGGCCGCGGTGCCATTGGGATCAAGCGTGGGCGCCTTCAGGTCCACGCTCGGCGACAGCAGCAGCACGCCCAGTTCGAAACTGACCGCAAAACCCGGCTCGTTGCCGGCCTTGCGCCCCCAGCCGATGCCGACATAGGGTTCATAGCCGCTGCCCAGCTTGATGGTGCCGGAGACACCGGGGTCGATAAAGTCATTGGCCACATCGTAGGTGGTGCCGTCGAAGGTGACCGTAGCGCTGGTCAGATCGCCGCTCAGCTTCGCCTTGCTGTCGTTCTTCACCATGCCGGCGGTCAGGTGGAAAGTGCCGTCGAAGACATACCAGTCAAGCAACAGCATGGTGGCGCCAAAGTTCAGGTCCAGCGTGGAATCGATACTGGCACTGGTATTGGTGTCCGGGTCATCCAGATCGAGGGTCTCGTCGGTGGAGAAATCCACATTGGTGATGCCCAGCCGCGCATTGAGGGTCTGTGTCAGCCCGACGCTGACCTCCAGCCCCGTGCCCAGGGTGCCGGCCTTGACGCCCAGACCCAGATTCAGGTCCAGTGCCTGTGCCGAAAGGCTCGTAAACAGCAGCAGGCTGCTGGCCAAAACGGTTTTTTTCATTGTCGTTACCACTTTTGTTGAGTCAAAACGAGTATAGACCGCTGGGTGCGTTTGCCTGTTGAACCGACCGACGGCATTTTTTGCCGTCTTTTCGGCCGGTCATGCTACTATCGGGAGTGGTAGTTAAAACGATAACAAAGGTTCGATTTGGCGCTTCTCAAAACCACCCAAAACCCGTCAGCAACTTTTCGCTTCGACTGCTTCGGACTGACTCATACCGGACTGGTGCGCGACCATAACGAGGACACTTACGCCTGCGTGCCCGATCAGCACCTGTGGCTGGTGGCCGACGGCATGGGCGGGCACGCCTCCGGCGATTTCGCCAGTCGCATGCTCGCCGAACAATCCAAGCGCTTCGAGCGGCAACAGCGGCTGGACCAGTCCATCCAGCTGCTGGAGGAGACCTTCCTCCAGGCCCATCAGCTGATTCTCGACGAAACCGCACGCCGGCCGGCCGCGACCACCATTGGCAGCACATTGGTGAGCCTGTTTGCCTGGCGTGACCTGGCCTTCGTGATCTGGGCTGGAGACAGCCGAGCCTACCGCTTCCGTGACCGGCGCATGCAACGGCTGACCGAGGACCACAGCCTGGTCGAGGAACTGGTGCGCATGGGGCAGCTGGAAGCCTCCAAGGCCGAGGAGCACCCGGCATCCAATGTCGTGCTCAATGCCGTCGGCATCGAGGACAATCTCTATTTCGACCTCGAATACTCACGCATCCATGATCAGGATCTGTTTCTGCTGTGCTCCGACGGGCTGTATAAAGACCTCAGCGATGATAGCATTGAGGCTCTGCTGAAAGAGCATGCCGATGACCTCGAGCAGGCCTGCTCCAGGCTGCTGGAAGCCGCACTGGACGCCGGTGGCACCGACAACTGCACGGTGCTGCTGGTCAAGGCAGAGCAAGTGAAATAGCAACGGAACCGCGCATGGCAGACATTTGTGAAACCATCATCGAGGACTTCCTCTCCGGTGCCCTGAGCTATCAGGACCTGGAACAGGGGTTGACCTCCATCTTCAAGGCATCCGCGCCCAGCGGCCCGCGTGCCCTGGAGTATGTCAAGAAACTCTATGTCGACAACCGGCTCAATGACGAGCAGTTCAAGACGCTCTCCGCCACCATCTCCCAGCTCAACATCGAGACCACGCTGAACGGGGGCGAGGGCGAGACCGACATTTCCTATTTCAACGAAGACAAGACCCTGCATGTCACCGGCATCACCGAAGACAGCCTGCTGCAGGACAACACCGGCGACAAGACGGTCATCATCCGCACCGACAGCGCCGATCCGGTCACCGATTTCAACCCGCACCTGAAGAAGAAGCGTGTCCGCTCCAGCGACAGCCAACCCAGCGGCGGCCACGACACCACCGGCGGTGGCAGTGGTGGCACCATCCATGCAAATCTGGGGCCCGGCGTCACGCTGAAAGGGCGCTTCGTTCTGCTCGAGCGGCTGGGCCAGGGCGGCATGGGCGTGGTATTCAAGGCCAAGGATCTGCTCAAGGTCGAAGCCCAGGACAAGAACCCCTTTGTCGCCATCAAGGTACTGACCGACGCCTTCAAGAAGTTCTCGGGCTCCTTCATCGCCCTGCAACGCGAGGCCAGCAAGGCTCAGCGACTCGCCCACCCGAACATCGCCACCGTCTACGATTTCGACCGCGACGGCGATACCGTGTTCATGACCATGGAATACCTGCAGGGCAAGCCGCTGAACCGGCTGATCAAGGAGTTGCCCGAACACCCGATCAGCAAGGAAAAGGCCTTCGACATCATCGAGCAGCTGTGCCACGGCCTCGCCTACGCCCATGAAAAAAACCTGATCCATTCCGACTTCAAGCCGGGCAACTGCTTCCTGCTCAACGACGGCACCGTCAAACTTCTGGACTTCGGCATCGCCCGCGCCAGCACCGCCCCCGGCGAAGAAAAGGAACACACCATGTTCGATCCGGGCAAGCTGAGCGCCGTCACCCCGGCCTACGCCACCCCTGAAATGTTCGCCGGCATGAACCCGGACCCTCGCGACGACATCTATGGGCTGGGCTGCGTGGCCTACCAGCTGCTCGCCGGTGGCAAGCACCCCTACAACAAGGTGGCCGCGCCCAAGGTCAAGGAACTGGGCATCAAGCCCAAGCCGATCAAGGGCCTGGACCGGCGCCAGCAACGCACGCTGGCCAAGGCACTGACGGTCAACCGGGACGACCGCATCCCCAGCGTCAAGAAATTCCTCGAAGGCATCAAGCCGCGTAAGTCGCACACCCGGCAGATCCTGCTCGGTGCCCTGTTCCTCGCCATCATCATTGGCGCCGCCGGCTACAAGCCCTTCATGGCCTTCCAGGAAGAGCAAAGCCTCTATACCACCATCGAGAAGGTCAAAAAGGGTGACAAGGCGCTGCTGATCGAGACCATCTGGGGCCTGAACAAGCTGCCGCCCGAACACAAGCGCATACTTTCGGTGGGCCTGCGGCGTGAGATCATCACCTTCTACCGCGACCGCATCAACAGCGTGTTCCAGCCCGACGAAGGGCGTTACGACTACCCCCAGGCCAACAACCTGCTGGCCCAGGCCAAACGCCTCTACCCCGACTCGGTGCTGCTCTCCATCATCGAAGACCAGCTCAAGGAAAAGAAGGACCGGCTGATGACACGGCTGACGGCGCTCTACCAGCGCTACCTGAAAGAAAAACGGCTGACACCTTCAGCCAACGGTGAAGACCTGTTCTCGGTGCTGACCCTGGTGCGCCGCGTCGATCCGCGGCACTACCTGCTGCGTGACGAATCGCTCGCCGGTCTGTACCTCAGCGAGGCGGAAAAGCGGATCACGGAACGCAAGTTCGACGAAGCCCGCAGCTATATCCGCAGCGGACTGGAACTGTTCCCGGACAACGGTCGCCTGCAGGCCCTCGACAAGCAGATCAACGCCGGAATGCCGGCCCGCTAGCAGGAAGACCGCCATGAAACTCGACAACACCCCCCTGCGCAATCTGGTCAAGGCCTTTGCCGGCGGCGCCATCGACCGGGAAGAGTATGTACGCATTCGCGCGCGGCTGCTGCAGAAGCTCGAAGACCAGGGACAGGTCACGGAGAACGACCTCAAGAAACTGTTACAAGAGGTACCGGAAGACGGTCCTACTGCTCCCGGCGATCGCTACAGCCGCATGGACTGGCTGCTGATCCTCCTCGGGCTCGGCGCGGCTCTGGGCCTGGCCCTGATCCTCTACAACTGAGCAACTTGCCTTTCAATCGCGTCCGCCTGCTGCTGGGCCTCACCTCTCTGGGGTTCGGGGTGCTGGTGTATGCATTCGATCGTCCCGCGGATCAGGTCTACTTTCTGCCCGATGCCCTGCATGTTCCGGAACAACTTCAGGGCAGTTTCGGTCTGCTCGGCCAACACCTGCCCACCTTTCTGCATGTGCTCGCGTTCTGCCTGCTCACCGCTGCTTTTTTGCCGGTGAAGACGCGTGGAGCCCTGGTGATCTGCAGTACCTGGCTGCTGATCGATGCTGCCTTCGAAGCCGCGCAGCACGCAGCTATCGCGCCCTGGGCGGTGCGGGCCCTGCCGGATTGGTTCGCCCGGGTGCCGGTACTGGAAAACACCGCAGCCTACTTCCGGAACGGCCGCTTCGACCCCATCGACCTGCTCTCCATCGGCCTGGGAGCGTTGTTGGGCCTGCTGTTGATCCTGGTCACTCGTCGCTTTGATCCGAAAGTCGCCTCATCGAAAACATCCCGCTCTGCGCCTGGGCCTTGATATCTGGTGGCATTAAACATGAAGAGGACAAGGGAATGTCGTCGAAACGGCGACTGAAACCGGCTGGTGTGCGGGAAAGTCACTTCAGACTGCGCTGAAGCGCATTCCGGATCGCTCCCGGCGATCCGGTTGAACCTCTGATCGGTTCAAACCCTCTCGCCCACTGTAGGGGCACTGGCTTCGAGAGGGTATGGAGATCGTGCTGTCAGAGAATTGGTCGGGGCGAGAGGATGACTCCGGGCATCCTGCCCTGCGGTCCTCCGGACTGCGCTGAAGCGCATTCCGGATCGCTCCCGGCGATCCGGTTGAACCTCTGATCGGTTCAAACCCTCTCGCCCACTGTGGGGACACTGGCTTCGAGAGGGTATGGAGATCGTGCTATTGGAGAATTGGTCGGGGCGAGAGGATTTGAACCTCCGACCACCTGCACCCCATGCAGGTACGCTACCAGGCTGCGCTACGCCCCGAGATTTGGATGCGGGATTATAGCCTAACGCTTGAGAATTTGAAGCAATTCTTCAAGTTCGGCCAGGGTCTGTTTGATGATTTGCTGACTCTGGTTGACATCATCTCTGGAGTCATTGCCTTCGAGCCGCTGCCGGGCGCCGCCGATGGTGAAGCCTTCATCGTAGAGCAGCGAACGAATCTGGCGGATCAGCAGCACATCGTGCCGTTGATAATAACGGCGGTTGCCACGCCGTTTGACCGGCTTGAGCTGGGGGAATTCCTGCTCCCAATAACGAAGGACATGCGGCTTCACATCACAGAGTTCCGCCACTTCGCCAATGGTGAAGTAGCGCTTGCCCGGAATGACCGGCAATTCGTTATTGTTGCTCGCTTCCAGCATAGGCTTCCACTCGTGTTTTTAGTTTTTGTCCGGGGCGGAAGGTCACCACCTTGCGCGCGGAGATGGGGATCTCCTCGCCTGTTTTCGGGTTGCGGCCCGGCCGCTCGGCCTTGGAGCGAATCATGAAGTTGCCGAAGCCCGACAGCTTGACCTGATGGCCGGTCTCCAGGGCGATCTTGACCTCTTCGAAAAACTGCTCAACGATCTCCTTGGCCTCGCGCTTGTTCAGGCCCAGCTCGTCATAAAGCATCTCGGCCATGTCCGCCTTGGTCAAAGACATCGTTGCTACCTCAAAACTGCATTGTGCTTCTGTTCGAGCGCGTTCAGCACCGCCGAAACGCTCTCTTCTACTTCCTGATCGGTTAGGGTGCGCGAAAAGTCCTGTAATATCAAGCCCAAAGCGACGCTTTTTCGATTGTTTGTCAACTCTTCTCCAGTATAGACATCGAACACGAAGGCGTCGCGAATTTTTTCATCGCCGATGTCGGCGATGGTTTCGAGCAGGCTGTCGGCCGCGGTCGCGGCGTCCACCAGCAGTGCCAGATCGCGCCGGATCGAGGGGTAGCGCGACAATTCCTGGAATCTGGGCAGCGGATGCCGGGCCAGCGCCTGCTGTTCGATCTCGAACAGGAACAGCGGCTGGTCGATGTTCAGCTGATCCAGCAGCGCCGGATGCAGGGCGCCTAGGAAGCCGACCTTGCGCTCGCGGTACCAGACATCGGCCCCCTGCCCCGGATGAAGGATGGGTTCCTCACTGGGGCGGAAGGCAAAGGCGTCCGCGTCCGCCAGCTGCATCAGGCTTTGCAGGTCGCCCTTGATGTCATAGAAGTCCACCGATCTGCGTTCTCCGGTCCAGCCCTCGGGCTCGGCCGGCCCGGTGATGACACCTGCAAGATGCGGAATCTGCAGCAATTCGTTCCCGGTGTCGGGAATGAAGCACAGGCCCGTCTCGAACAGCCGGACGCGGTTCTGCTGGCGATTGAGGTTGTGGCGCACGGCCTGGATCAGCCCGGGCAGCAGGCGGGTGCGCATCTCCGACATGTCGGCCGAGATCGGGTTGGCCAGACTCAGGGTCTTTTGCCCCGGATGCAGAAGCTGCTGCAGTTCCGGTGAGACGAAGGAATAGGTAATCGCCTCGAAGTAACCCCGCGCAGTCAGCGCATCGCGCAGTCGGTTGGCACTCACCCCGGTCTCCGAGAAGGAGGACATCGCCAGATGGGCCGCCTGCCGGGTGCCGGGGATGCGGTCATAGCCATAAATGCGGCCGACTTCCTCGATCAGGTCTGCCTCGATGGCGATGTCGAAACGCCACGAGGGCGCGGTCACCCGCCAGTCATCGCCGTTCCGTTCAACCTTCATGTCCAGGCGTTCCAGGATTTTTCCGATGCGCTCGGCGTTGATCTCGATCCCCAGCAGGCGCTCGACCCGGGCATGGCGCAGGGTGATGGTGGGTCGGCTCGGCAACTGCTCCTCGATGCGCCGGCTGACCACGGGACCGGCTTCGCCACCGACGATATCGAGCAGCAGTGCGGTGGCGCGTTCCAGCGCGCGGATCTGCAACTGCGGATCCACCCCGCGCTCGAAACGGTGCGAAGAATCGGTGTGCAACCCGTAGCTGCGCGCCTTGCCGGCGATGCGGCTGGGCGTGAAGAAGGCGGATTCGAGCAGAATGTTGCGGGTGCCATCCTGAACCGACGAATCCAGGCCGCCCATGATGCCGGCCAGTGCCAGCGCCTTGTCATGATCGGCGATGACCAGGGTATCACCACGGCATTCAACCGTGTTGCCGTCCAGCAGGGTCAGTTGTTCGCCCTCTTCTGCCGCGCGCACACGGATGCCGCCATTGATGCGGTCGAGGTCGAAGCCATGCATCGGCTGACCCAGCTCCATCATCACGAAATTGGTGACATCGACCACCGGCGAGATGGGCCGCAGGCCACTGCGGCGGAGTTTCTCCTTCATCCACAGCGGTGTGGTGGCAGTGGCATCGATGTTGCGGATGATGCGCCCGGCGTAATGCGGACAGGCCTCGGGATCCAGCAGTTCCAGTTCAAAGCGGTCGTCGATGGCCGCCGCCCGGGGCGCGATGGTCACCGGTGTCAGCGTGATGTCATTGTTGGCCACCAGTTCTCGGGCAACGCCCTGGATGCTGAGGCAATCCCCGCGATTGGGCGTCAGATCGATCTCGATCAGGTTGTCGTCCAGATCGAGGTAGTCGCCAAGATCACGGCCGATCGGCGCATCGGCGGGCAGCTCCATGATGCCGTCGCTGTCCTCTGAAAGCTGGAGCTCGGATTCGGAGCAGATCATGCCAAAGGATTCGACGCCCCTCAGCTTCGCCTTCTTGATGCGGAGGCCGGGCAGCTGGGCGCCGACCCGTGCAAAGGCGACCTTGAGGCCGGCACGGACATTCCTGGCGCCGCAGATGACCTGCACCGGCGCGCCGCTGCCGTCATCGACCCGGCACAGATTGAGTTTGTCCGCATCCGGATGCTTCTCGCAGGAAATCACCTCTGCCACGACCACGCCATCGAAGGATGGGCGCGCCGATTCCACCGAGTCCACTTCGAGTCCGGCCATCGTCAGCTGATGCACCAGGGCTTCGCTGTCGATCGGCGGATTGGCCCATTCTCTCAACCATTTTTCACTGATTTTCATGTCGGGTTCCGTACTCAGGCAAACTGCTTGAGGAAGCGCAGGTCGTTTTCGAAGAACAGGCGCAGGTCGTTGACACCGTAGCGCAGCATGGTCAGCCGTTCGACACCCATGCCAAACGCATAGGCGGTGAAGGCATCCGGGTCGATGCCGGTGTGGCGGAACACCTCGGGATGCACCATGCCGCAGCCCAGCACCTCCAGCCAACCGGTGTGGCTACACACCCGGCAGCCCTCGCCTTCGCAGATCACGCAGGAGATGTCCACCTCCATCGACGGTTCGGTGAAGGGAAAATAGGACGGCCGGAAACGGGTCTGCAGGTCATCCTGCTCGAAGAACAGCCTGAGGAATTCATGCAGGGTGCCCTTGAGGTCGGCGAACGACACATTCTCGTCCACCAGCAGGCCTTCGACCTGATGAAACATCGGGGTATGGGTCAAATCGGAATCGCAGCGGTAGACGCGTCCCGGTGCAATCACCCGCAACGGCGGCTGCTGCTTTTCCAGCACGCGGATCTGCACCGGTGAGGTATGGGTGCGTAGCAGCGTATGGGCATCGAAATAAAAGGTATCGTGCATCGCCCGTGCCGGATGGTGCGGGGGAATGTTCAAAGCCTCGAAGTTGTGAAAATCGTCCTCGACCTCGGGACCGGTGGCCACATCGAAGCCGAGCTTGCCGAACATCCGCTCGATACGGCGCATGGTCGTGGTGACCGGGTGCAGCCCACCGACATCGACACGGCGGCCCGGAAGGGTGACATCCACCCGTTCGGCGGCCAGTCGCTGCTCCAGTTCGGCTTGCTGCAGGGCTTCACGCCGTGCGTCCAGCGCTTCGCCGATCTGCTGCTTGACGCGGTTGATTGCCTGCCCCGCCTCACGGCGCTGATCGCCCGGCAGCTTGCCGAGGTTTTTCAGTTGCAGGGTGATTTCGCCTTTCTTGCCGAGGTACTGGACCCTCAGCTGTTCCAGGCCGGTGAGTGCCTCGGCGGCAGCGATGGCGGCCAGGGCATCGTCCAACAAGCGATTCAGTTCAGACACGGCGTTTTCACAATCGGACACGGGCGCTCCGGCCGGAGCGCCCGTGAGGTGGGTGGATCAGGCCGCTTGGAGGCCTGCTTTTGCCTTCTCGACCAGCGCACTGAAGGCCGGCTTGTCATGCACGGCGAGGTCGGCCAGCACCTTTCGGTCCAGCTCGATGCCGGACTTCTTGAGTCCGTTCATGAACACGCTGTAGGACATGCCGTTCTCGCGGGCGCCGGCGTTGATGCGGGCAATCCACAGCGCGCGGAACTGGCGCTTGCGCTGCTTGCGGTCACGGTAGGCGTATTGCCCGGCCTTGGTAACGGCCTGCTTGGCAACGCGAAAGACCTTGCTGCGCGCGCCGCGATAGCCTTTGGCCTTGGCGAGAATCTTCTTGTGACGGGCGTGTGCGGTGACACCGCGTTTTACTCGGGGCATGATCGACCTC
Source organism: Gammaproteobacteria bacterium (assembly GCA_026989015.1). Taxonomy (GTDB): domain Bacteria; phylum Pseudomonadota; class Gammaproteobacteria; genus S144-22. The sequence goes on along the minus strand of JALSKD010000193.1, from coordinate 17,484 downwards.
CTCAGGAATAGGGCAGCATGCGTCGAACCAGACGCACATCGTTTTCGTGGACTTCAAGCATTTCGCCGAGCTGGCGCTTGCGCTTGCTGCTCTTCTTGGTGAGGATATGGCGCAGATGCGACTGACGGCGCTTGTAGGCGCCCGACGCATTGCGCTTGAAGCGCTTGGCAGCGCCCCGGTTGGATTTCATCTTTGGCATTTCAAACTCCCGTTTGTGAGTGTATTTCAATAAAAAAGCCCTGGACGCCGGAGTCTGCGTCTTCGGGCGGTCTATGGCCGACGGCCCGCGCTGCGGGCCGTCATCCATGGGTGCAGGTCTGAGCCTGGCTGTTCTTCTTCAGCGGTTCTTGCGCGGCACCATCAGCATGGTCATCTGCCGTCCCTGGGATTGCGGATGCTGCTCCACTACCGCGATCTCGCTGAGGTCGTCCTCGACCCGCTTGAGCAGTTCGCGGCCCAGTTCCATGTGCGCCATCTCGCGGCCGCGGAAACGCACCGTGATCTTGGCGCGGTCGCCGGCCTCGAGGAACTTCTGCAGCTTCTTCAGCTTGACCTGGTAATCCCCTTCATCGGTACCCGGTCGGAACTTGATTTCCTTGATCTGCACCTGGCGCTGTTTCTTGCGCTGGTCGTGCAGTTTCTTCTTCTGCTGGAAACGGAATTTGCCGTAATCCATCAGCCGGCACACCGGCGGTTCCGCGTTGGGTACGATTTCCACCAGATCCAGTTCGGTTCTGGCGGCAGCCTCCTTGGCCTCGTCGAGGGTCACGATACCCTTCTGTTCACCGTTTTCGTCGATCAGGCGGACTTCAGGGGCGGTTATCTCGTCATTGAGACGAGGTTTCTTGTCAGCTGCGATGGGTTTGTTCCTCGTATACAGTAAAACTCAGTCGTGACGCTCGATCTGCTGGCGGGCCATCTGTGCGAAGTCGTCGATCGACATTGCGCCCAGATCCTCGCCGCTGCGGCTGCGCACGGCCACTTCGCCACGCTCCATTTCGCGATCGCCGACCACCAGCAGGTAGGGGATGCGCTGCAGCGTGTGCTCGCGGATTTTAAAGCCGATCTTCTCGTTTCTCAAGTCGGAAATCACCCGCAAGCCTTGTTGTTTCAAGGTTTTTTCGACTTCATCGACAAACTCGGCCTGATGATCGGTGATATTCATGACCACCGCCTGCACCGGGGCCAGCCACAGCGGCATGCGGCCTTCATGATGTTCGATCAGGATACCGATGAAGCGCTCAAAGGAACCGAGTATCGCCCGGTGCAGCATGACCGGAGTCTGGCGCGATCCGTCTTCGGCGACATACTGGGCATCGAGACGGCCCGGCATGGAAAAATCGACCTGGATGGTGCCGCACTGCCATTCACGGCCGAGGCAGTCCTTCAGCGTGAATTCGATCTTGGGGCCATAGAAAGCGCCTTCACCGGGCAACTCCTCCCAGTCCAGCCCCTTGGCATTGAGGGCGTCGGCAAGGGCTTGTTCCGCCTTGTCCCATACCGCATCGTCGCCGACCCGGTTCTCGGGCCGTGTGGACAAGCGATAGATCACTTCGTCGAAACCGAAATCGGCATAGACCTCGTGCAGGAAGTCGATGAACGCACTGACCTCTGACTGGATCTGGTCTTCGGTACAGAAGATATGGGCGTCATCCTGTACGAAGGCACGCACCCGCATCAGTCCGTGCAGCGCGCCCGACATCTCGTTGCGGTGGCAGGAGCCGAACTCGGCCAGCCGCAGCGGCAGATCGCGGTAGCTCTTCAGCCCCTGGTTGTACACCTGCACATGGCAGGGACAGTTCATCGGCTTGATGGCGAACTGACGGCCCTCGGCCTCCAGCGTGAACATGTCCTCGCCGAACTTGGCGGCATGCCCGGACTTCTCCCACAGCGAGAAATCCACCAGCTGTGGCGTATTGATCTCCTGATAGCCGTGGGCGCGCTGCTTCGCGCGCATGTACTGCTGAACGGTCTGGTACAGGGTCCAGCCACGGTCGTGCCAAAAGATCTCGCCAGGCGCTTCTTCCTGGATATGGAACAGGTCGAGCTGCTTGCCGATGCGCCGGTGGTCGCGTTTCTCGGCCTCTTCGAGGCGGTGCAGGTAGGCCTTGAGCTCCTTTTTGTCGCGCCAGGCAGTACCGTAGATGCGTTGCAGCATTTCGTTGCGCGAATCGCCGCGCCAGTAGGCCCCGGCCACCTTCATCAGCTTGAAGCCCTTGCCCAGCTTGCCGGTGGACGGCAGATGCGGCCCCCGGCAGACATCGAACCAGTCGCCCTGGCGGTAGATCGACACTTCTTCCCCTTCGGGGATGATCTCGTCGATGATTTCCACCTTGTATTTCTCGCCCAGCTCGTCGAACACCCGCTTGGCTTCGTCGCGGTCCAGCACCTCGCGTTGTATCGGCAGATCGCGCTTGACGATCTCGTGCATGCGCTGCTCGATCTTTTCCAGATCCTCCGGGGTGAAGGGCTCCTCACGGGCGAAGTCGTAGTAAAAGCCGTCCTCGATGGCCGGCCCGATGGTCACCTGGGTTCCGGGATAGAGTTCCTGGACTGCTTGCGCCATCACATGTGCCGCATCGTGGCGCATCAGCTCCAGCGCCTCGTCGTCACGGGCGGTGATGATGGCCAGATCGGCGTCGTCTTCGATGCGGTAGGCGGCATCGACCAGCCGTCCGTTGACCTTGCCGGCCAGGGTCGCACGGGCGAGACCGGGACCGATGTCCTCGGCCACCTGCATGACGGTTACGGGTTGATCGTACTCGCGCTGCGAGCCATCGGGAAGGGTAATACGGGGCATGGCTGATCCTTTGGTCAGTGGCGACCCCTACCAAAGGCCGCGTGCCGGAAACAGGAAGGGCCCCGAAGGGCCCGACTCTGAAATGTGGTAGGCGCGATTGGATTCGAACCAACGACCCCCACCATGTCAAGGTGGTGCTCTAACCAACTGAGCTACGCGCCTGCATCAAACAGGACGCGTATGATACCCGACGGCAGAGAATAATCAACGGCCGGGACCGTTTTTTGTACGCCGACAGAGGGCCGGCGGCGAAAGCGCCCGGCACAACGGAAAACGGCCTCCATGGGAGGCCGTTTTCTCAGTAGGCAGGGACGGTGATCAGTCGCCGAGCTTGCTGATGCCCATCATCTTGAGAATGTACTTCTCGTAGAGAGGCTCCGAAGTGCCCTTCTTCATCTTGCGCATGAAGTACTTCTCGAAGGCGATCTTCGCCATGTGCACCCACTTGCCCTTCTTGAACCAGGCCACATTGCGCGGCGGGATCTGCGGGATGGCAACGAAGGCGGCGCCGGTATCGCCCATGTCGGCGAGACAGATGGCGTTCCAGGTGGCACCGGTGCTCGGTTCCTTGCCCTGCAGTTCGTCGGCGATGTTGTGCACGATGGAGGTCACCATCGATTCGATCATGTAACCGGTTTTCGGCGTACCGGTCGGTACCGGAGTGGCTTCCACCGGCGGGATGGCGATGCAGACACCGGCCGAATAGATGTTCTTGTAGGTCGGGTTGCGGTGGAATTCATCGACCATGACGAAGCCGCGCGGGTTGCACAGGCCCTCGACATTGGCCACCGCATCGACGCCCTTGAAGGCCGGCAGCATCATGTTGAACTTGAACTCGATTTCATGCTGCTTGATGACTTCGCCGGAGGCATCCAGCTCGTCCACATACATCTTGCCGTCCTCGACCTTGGTGGTCTTGGCGTTGGTGATCCAGTTGATGTGGTGGTTGCGCAGCTCCGATTCGAGCATGGACTTGGAATCGCCGACGCCGCCCAGGCCGAGATGGCCGATATAGGGCTCGGAGGTGACGAAGGTCATCGGGAACTTGTCACGCAGCTTGCGCTTGCGCAGGTCGGCATCGACGATGAAGGCAAACTCGTAGGCCGGGCCGAAGCAGCTGGCGAAAGGCATGGCGCCGATGACGATGGGACCCGGGTTGTCGAGCACCTGCTTGTAGGCCTCGTAGGCCTTTTCTGCGTGGTCAATGGTGCAAATCGAGTGGGTATGATGATCGGGACCGGAGCCTTCGATTTCCTCGAATGCCAGCCGCGGACCGGTCACGATGACCAGGTAGTCATAGTCGACGGTTTCACCGTTGTCGATCTTCAGACTGTTGCCATTGGCATCGATCTCGGTGACGGTACCGTGGATGAAGTTGATGCCCTTGCGGTCGAGATAGGGCTTGATCGGGAAGGTGATCGTCTTGCGATCACGCCAGCCCACGGCCACCCAGGGGTTGGACGGTGTGAACTGGAAATAGTCGTTGCTGTTGATGACTGTGACCTGATGCGCCTTGCCCAGTTCTTCCTTCATTTCATAGGCACAGGGCATGCCGCCAGTACCGGCGCCGATGATGACGATATGAGCCATGGATTTCTCTCCTTCGGATGGATGTGATTACGGGAGTCTTCTTGCTCCTCCAAAACAAATCTCTGCATGAATCAGCCACGACACCAAAAACAGCGCGAGGATTCTTGCAGACATTTCTTTCATGAGAGCAGAGTCATGATAATCGATGGCAGCGGGTTTGACTAGAACAAACCCGGCATTCCCTGCTGTAAAAATTAGCCTGGATCAAAAAGACCGGGTTATTCTTCATGAAGCGTATCAGAAAAGGCTTATATAAGTTTGCCTTATGCTTTTTTGGAGACGCTCAAGAGGCTTTTACTGCCTCGATAAACTGGTTTTTCTTCAGCACTTCGATCTCGTCACGGATCTTTGCCGCCTGTTCGAACTCAAGGTTGCGCGCATGTTCGTACATGCGATCCTCGAGCTGCTTCAGCGCCCGTTTCAGCTCTGCCGGCTTCATCGGAGCGTATTTGGCCGCCGTTTCGGCCACCTTGCGGAAGGTCTTTCCGGTTGACGGGGATACCCCCTGCCCAAGATCCATCACATCGGTGATCTGCTTGACGATACCCTTCGGCGTGATGCCGTGGGCCGCATTGAAGGCCAGCTGTTTCGCCCGGCGGCGTTCGGTCTCGTCAATGGCGCGCTGCATCGAGCCGGTCACCCGGTCGGCGTAGAGGATCGCCCGACCGTTGACATTGCGCGCCGCGCGGCCGATGGTCTGGATCAGCGAGCGGTCGCTGCGCAGGAAGCCTTCCTTGTCGGCATCGAGGATCGCTACCAGCGATACCTCGGGCATGTCCAGCCCCTCGCGCAGCAGGTTGATGCCGACCAGCACATCGAATTCCCCCAGTCGCAGGTCGCGGATGATCTCCATGCGCTCGACGGTATCAATGTCCGAGTGCAGGTAACGCACGCGGATACCGTGCTCGTCGAGGTATTCGGTCAGGTCTTCGGCCATGCGTTTGGTCAGCGTGGTCACCAGCACCCGCTCCCGGCGCTCGACCCGGAGATGGATCTCCGACAACAGGTCATCCACCTGGGTGCTGGCCGGCCGCAGTTCGATCTCCGGATCGACAAGACCGGTCGGGCGCACCACCTGTTCCACCACCTGTCCGCTGTGCCGCTCCTCGTAGTCTCCGGGAGTGGCCGAGACAAACACGGTCTGCGGCGACAGGGCTTCCCATTCCTCGAAGCGCAGCGGCCGGTTGTCCAGCGCCGAGGGCAGGCGGAAACCGTATTCCACCAGGGTTTCCTTGCGTGAGCGGTCGCCCTTGTACATGCCGCCGATCTGCGGCACGGTGACATGGCTTTCGTCGATGAACAGCAGACAGTCGTCGGGCAGATAGTCGAACAGGGTCGGCGGCGGCTCCCCCGGCGCGCGGCCTGAGAGGTAGCGCGAATAGTTTTCGATGCCGCTGCAGTAGCCCAGCTCCATCATCATCTCGATGTCGTAGTTGACCCGCTGTTCCAGGCGCTGCATCTCCACAAGCTTGTCCAGTCGTTTCAGCTCCGCCAGCCGTTCGTCCAGCTCGAGCTTGATCTGCTCGATCGCACCGAGGATGGTTTCGCGCGGGGTGACATAGTGGGTCTTCGGGTACACGGTGACCCGCTTGACGCGTTCCATCACCTCGCCGGTGAGCGGGTCGAAGTGGGTCAGCTGCTCCACTTCGTCGTCGAACAGTTCAACGCGGATCGCCTCGCGCTCGGAGTCGGCCGGGTGGATCTCGATCACATCGCCGCGCACCCGGTAGCAGCCCCTTTTGAGCTCCACATCGTTGCGCGTGTACTGCAGCTCCGCCAGCCGCCGCAGGATGCTGCGCTGGTCCACCGGGTCACCGACCACCAGGTGCAGCAGCATCTTCAGGTAGGATTCCGGGTCGCCGAGGCCGTAGATGGCCGATACCGAGGCCACAATGATGGTGTCGCGACGCTCGAACAGGGACTTGGTGGCCGACAGCCGCATCTGCTCGATGTGGTCGTTGATCGAGGCATCCTTTTCGATGAAGGTGTCGGAGGCCGGCACATAGGCCTCCGGCTGGTAGTAATCGTAGTAGGAGACGAAATACTGCACCGAATTGCGCGGAAAGAATTCCTTCATCTCACCGTAGAGCTGGGCCGCCAGCGTCTTGTTGTGGGCCATGATGATCGCCGGTCGCTGGGTCTGCTGGATCACATTGGCCACGGTGAAGGTCTTGCCGGAGCCGGTCACCCCGAGCAGGGTCTGGTGCGAGAGCCCGTCGCCAATACCTTCCACCAGCCGGGCTATGGCCTCGGGCTGGTCGCCGGCGGGCGCATATTCGGTGTGCAGATCGAAGGCTTTGGACATGAAGCAGGGCTCATCGGCATATAAAGTCAGACCGGCTATTCTAACCCCTTTACAGCCCCGCTTCAGCCGGTATCCTTGAGCACAGTTTTCCGCCTTCGAGTAACCGACATGACCCGACTCTCCGACCGCGTTCAAGCCATCAAGCCCTCCCCCACCCTGGCCGTCACCGCGCTGGCCAACCAGCTGCGCGCCGCCGGGCGGGATGTCATCGGCCTCGGCGCCGGTGAGCCGGATTTCGACACGCCCGAACACATCAAGCAGGCGGCCATCGAGGCCATCCGCGCCGGGCAGACCAAATACACCGCGGTGGACGGCACGGTGGAGCTGAAACAGGCGATCATCGACAAGTTCAACCGCGACAACGGCTTCGACTATGCGCTGGAAGAGATCCTGGTCTCCTGCGGCGGCAAGCAGAGCTTCTACAACCTGTGCCAGGCGGTGATCAACCCCGGTGATGAAGTCATCATTCCGGCCCCCTACTGGGTCTCCTACCCGGACATGGTGCTGCTGGCCGGCGGCAAGCCGGTGATCGTTGCCGCCGGCATCGACCAGCAGTTCAAGCTCCGCCCCGAACAACTGGAACAGGCGATCACGCCGAACACCCGCATGCTGGTGCTCAACAGTCCGTCGAATCCCACCGGCGTCGCCTACCGCAAGGCGGAACTGGAAGCTCTGGGTGAAATCCTGCTGCGCCATCCGCAGGTGCTGGTGGTGACCGATGACATGTACGAACATATCCTGTGGACGGACGAAGGCTTCAGCAACATCCTCAATGCCTGTCCGCAACTGCGCGACCGCTGCATGGTGCTCAACGGTGTGTCCAAAGCCTATTCGATGACCGGCTGGCGCATCGGCTACGCCGCCGGCCCTGCCGACATCATCAAGGCGATGAAGAAAATCCAGTCGCAGAGCACTTCCAATCCCGCCTCCATTTCCCAGGCGGCAGCCGTGGCCGCGCTCAATGGCGACCAGGGCTGCATCGCCACCATGCTCGAGGCCTTCCATCAGCGTCACGACTATGTGGTCGAACGGCTCAACGCCATCCCGTACATGCAGGTCACGCCCTCGGACGGCACCTTCTACAGTTTCCCGTCGATCCAGGGCTTCATCGACGCCCGTGACGATCTGGACGATGATGTGGCCACGGCCAATCTGCTGCTCGACCAGGGCGGCGTCGCGCTGGTGCCCGGATCGGCCTTCGGCGCACCGGGTCATCTGCGTTTGTCCTTCGCCACATCGATGGAGAACCTGGAGCAGGCACTGGACCGTATCGAGTCGATTTTCGGTGAAAAATAACCGGCCGGACTTTTCGAAAAAATAGTCGGCCCGGCTATTGCCGAGCCGGAAGCCTTCCATTAGAATGCGCGCTTCTCAATTCCCCGGTAGCTCAGTTGGTAGAGCAACGGACTGTTAATCCGTGGGTCGCTGGTTCGAGCCCGGCCCGGGGAGCCATATTCTCTAACACGGTGGTTGCACCTTCCTGTGTACCCCGTCCGTTACCCTCGAAAGCCTGTACCGAGCGCGTTCCCATGCGGAACGCGCTCTGCTATCCTGCGCCGCATCCTATGCCGGGAAGCGCCCATGCCTGACACCATCTGGACCAACATCTTCCGCACGCCCCGTGACAACCAGGCGCAAATCGCCGAGCTGTGGCAGGCCACGCCGCTGTTTGCCGGTATTCCGGAACGGGAAGTGCGCGAACTGGCGGGCAACATGCACCTGCGCCGCTTCGGCGAGGGCGAGGTGGTGTTCCGCGAAGGCGACCAGGCCGCCGGCGCCATACTGGTCTTTGAAGGTCAGGTGGAGATACTGGCAGATACCCGGCGTCTGGCGTTGCTTGAGCGTGGTGATTTCTTTGGCGAGATCGCGCTGGCTGAGAACGACCAGCGCACCGCCACCGCACGCTGCCGGGAGGAAACCCGACTGGTGTTCTTCCTCAAGCAGGATCTGGAGGAGTGGATCGAGGTGGCGCCCCGCCTCGGCAACCGCTTCCTGATGAACCTGGCATCGGTGCTGGCGCGGCGCCTGCATGAAGCCAACCTGTTGCTGGCGAGGCATTGCCCGGAATGAGCGGCAGCGGCGACAATGCCTACCTGCAGACCTTCAAGCTGTTCTTCTGGCTGATCGCAATCACACTGGGCAGCTTTTACCTGCTGTCTTCGGTGATGCTGCCGATCATCATTTCCTTCACCCTCTACGCACTGCTGGAACCGGTGATGAACACATTGGTGCGCCGCGGCATGAACCGCTCGCTGGCGATCGCCCTGCTGCTGGTACTGATGCTGACGGCAAGCATGCTGGCAATCGGCTTCGCCTTGCCGCCCCTGTTTCAGCAGGTGGCACTGTTGAAAAGCAAGCTGCCCGCCCTGTTCAGCCAGTTCGAGGCCTTTCTTACCGTCTATGTGGAGCGCCTCGGCGCGCAGCTGGGCATCGACCTGAACCTGTCGGACATCCTGGTCAATCTGCTGTCGCAATCGACCTCGCTGGGCAATGCCTTGCTGGCCACCCTGTCGGCCTCGGTGGCGGGCATCACCCTGAGCATGATCCTGGTGCCCCTGCTGACCTATTTCATCCTTCGCGACTACAAGTCGCTGCGCAACCGGCTGCTAGGCTGGCTGCCCAACCACCGCTTCGAACTGGGCTGGCTGATCTACCACCGCGTTACCCGGCAACTGGAGGCCTATACCCGCGGGGTGATGAAACAGTCGGCGATCATGGCGGTGGTGGCCAGCATCGGCTACTGGATCGTGGGGCTGGACATTCCGCTGCTGCTGGGCGCGCTGACCGGCCTGCTCAACCTGATTCCCTACATCGGCCCGCTGATCTCGATGGTGCTGGCGGTACTGGTGGCGGCGGCGATGACGCCCTTTGATCCGCAGCTGATCTACTACGCCATCGGCGTGGTGGTGATGGCGCAGGTCGTGGACAATGTGATCGTCATTCCGTCGGTGATTGCCAACGCCGTTGATCTGCATCCGGTGCCGGTCATCGTCGGCATCCTCATCTTCGGCAATCTGTTTGGCGCCATCGGAGTCATCCTCGCCATCCCGGCGCTGGCGGCGGCCAAGATCATCTTCAACAACCTCTATCAGCACGCCTACAACGCCAGTCGCCAGGGCTGAATCAATCGTCTCGTCGGCAGTGTTTTTTCAGGCTTTCGGCCAGCCGGCGCATGGCCTGCCCCAGCGCATCGTCGCCCAGTGATCGGGCGCTGCGTTCGATTCGCTCAACGGTCTGCTCACTGACCGGCTGCGCCGCTGTCATGCGCGGGGCCGGTTTTGCCGGTGTCATCATTGCGGGGTCGACCCGGACATTCAGCTCGTGGTGTTTCCCGAACTGCTCGCTCAGGGCCTGCTCCAGCTCCCGCCGGTGCTGGCGCAGCCAGCCCCCCTGGGCCGGGCTGGGCACCGCCAGCGACAGCACCGGCTCGCCCACATGCAGTACCCGCACCGCAGACAGCACCGGATCAGACTCCAGCTGATTGAAGAACTGTTGGTACTGCTCGATCAGTACCCGCTGGCGCGTGAAATCCTCGGGCAAGAGGTCGGCAAACAGGCTGCCTACGGGTTGCGCACCTTGCCTGCGTCGAGTCATGCCGAAGCCTCCGCACAGCTGTCCGACAACGGGCACTGGGCGCAGGACGGTCGCTTGCGGCAGTGTGTCTTGGCGTGTTCGACGATCAACGCATGGTATTGGCGGTAGGTCGCTACCTCAGGGGCCAGGGCCTGATGGAAGCCGGCCTGCAGCCGGTCATAGGGCTCGTCGCCCGCGATCAGGCGCAGCCGTTGCAACAGGCGGCGGGTATAGCTGTCGATGACGAACACCGGGTGATCGAAGGCATAGAGCAGCATGTCGTCGGCGGTTTCCGGGCCGATGCCGTGCAGTGCCAGCAATTGAGCCCTCAATGTCTCCGTGGGGCGCTGGCGCAGGACTTCATGGCCACCCTGCTCCCGGTACCAGCGGGCAAAGCCGGACAGGCGACGCGCCTTCTGGTTGTAGTAGCCGGAGCTCCGGATCAGTGCCGCCAGCCGGTCGGTATCCATCGTGGACAGAGCTTCGGGGTTCAGGGCATCGGCGGCGCGAAGGCTGTCGAGCGCCTTTTCGACATTGCTCCAGGCCGTGTTCTGGGTGAGGATGGCACCGACGGTGACTTCGAAGGGACCGTCCGCCGGCCACCAGGACTGCTCGCCATAATGGCTCAGCAGTGTTTGGTAGAGGGCCTGAAGGTCCATCGCTTCAGCGGCGGCGCCGGGAGGACTTGCGCTTGCGACCGCTATCGCGCCCACCACGCACACCTTCCTTCTGAGGGTAGTCGAGGCCCAGATCCTGGTACAGCCGCTTGACGGTTTCGTCCTCGAAAAAGCGCCACTTGCCGGGTTTCAGCCACTTGGGCAGCTGAAAACAGTGGTAACGCACCCGCACCAGGCGGCTGACCTCGGTATCCACCGCTTCCCACAGGCGGCGCACCTCGCGGTTACGGCCTTCGCGCAGAATGACATGGTACCAGTGGTTGCTGCCCTCGCCGCCGACATCGACGATCTGCTCGAAACGGGCCGGGCCGTCCTCCAGCTCGATGCCTGTCTTCAGGCGCTCCAGTTTTTCCGGCGTCACATCGCCGCGTACGCGTACGGCGTATTCCCGTTCCAGTTCGAAGGACGGGTGCATCAACCGGTTGGCCAGCTCACCGTCGGTGGTGAACAGCAGCAAACCCGATGTGTTGATGTCGAGACGGCCGATGCCGATCCAGCGGCCGTGTTGCAGGCCAGGCAGGTTGCGGTAGACGGTGGGGCGGCCTTCCGGATCTTCGCGGGTGCTCACTTCGCCCACCGGCTTGTGGTACATCAGCAATTTGGGCCTTGGACGGTGACGGGCGATCCGCAGCGGCTTGCCGTCGAGGCTGATGCGTTCCTGTCCGCTGATGCGCTCGCCGGGTTTGGCCACTCGGCCATTGACCTGAATGCGGCCTTCTTCCAGGTATTGGTCGATCTGCCGCCGCGAGGCGATGCCCTCGCGCGCCAGCACCTTCTGGATGCGTTCCATCGGGCGCTTGATTTCGAGCCGGGCCATCAGTCCAGCGACCACAGCTGACCGATGCCGGTCGAGCTTTCACTGAGCAGGGTCCTGTTGCCGGGATTGATGTTGATGGCGATGATGGTTGCCGCATCGGGCTGGAAGTACTGCTTCGACGGCGGTACCCAGAATTTCCGGCTCTTGCCGCTGCGTACATCCCAGACATCGATGCCGCGCGATGCGCGTCCGGTGGCCAGCAACCGGCCATCATCGGAGAAATCCACCGAGGTGAAGGTGACGCCACGCACCGGCACCGCCAGTTCGCTGACCGTGCTGCCTTCGCCGTCGGTGGCGAAGATCCGCGCCGGGCCGATGTAGGCATTGGCCATGGCGAATTCACCGTCATCGGAAAGCGCCACCTGAGCCACCTTGTAACCCATGTTCTTCGACCAGACATGCTCGCCGGTGGACAGATTCCACAGGCTGGCATGCCAGTCGTCGGAACCGGTGAGGGCAAAGCGTCCATCCTTCGACAGGGCCACGCTGTTGACCTTTTCGCGGTGTGGGAAGGCATAGACCATCTTGCCGGCCTGCATGTCGAAGTAGATCGACTGGTTCTGTTTCATGCCGAGCAGGGCATAACGGCCATTGGCGGAGACCGCCACCGCGCGCAGGTCGGGCCATTTCCAGAAGCCAAGCAGCTTGCCGTCGGATACCCGCCAGCGGGAGACGAAGTCCGGCTCGATCACTACCAGAACGCGGCCGTCGGCGGAAAAATCGGCACCGATGATGCCGCCTTCGCTGCTGTCCTCATGCTGCACACTGTAGAGCACCTTGTTGTTTTCCAGATCCCAGACCCGGCCGTAACCGCCGATGGAGCCAGTGAGCAGGTACCTGCCGTCGTCGGAGAAGGCCGCGCTGTAGGCTCCGGTATCTTCATGCAGCCAGCGCTTGAGCTCCTTGCCACGCGGGCTGCAGGCAGTCAGCAACACGGTCGCCAGCAACAGCATCAACAGACTGCGCAGATGACGACGGCTCATGCCGGTTCCTCGCCGGCGGTATCCACCGCCTGCCCGGATGCCTCCCGCCGGTCCGGTGCATCCAGTGCTTCCTCGGCGCGAGCGTCGTCGGCCGGCGCAGGATCCTCGGGCGGCCGGTCATCGCTGAAGGCCAGCTCGGGATGGAAGCGGTCCAGGTCCTTGATCTCGGACAGGGTGGGCAACTCATTGAGGGACTTGAGGTTGAAGTAATCGAGAAACTGCGCGGTGGTGCCGTAGAGGCTCGGTTTGCCCGGTACATCCTTGTGTCCGAGGGTGCGCACCCATTCGCGTTCCTGCAGGGTCTTGATGATGTTGGAGCTGACACTGACGCCGCGTATCGCCTCGATTTCGCCGCGGGTGATCGGCTGGCGATAAGCGATCAGTGCCAGGGTTTCGAGCAATGCACGGGAGTAACGGGGCGGCTTCTGCTGGAACAGGCGGGTGACATGCGCGGCATGCTCGGGGTTGACCTGCAAGCGGAATCCGCTGGCCACCTGCTTGATCTGCATGCCGCGATCAGCGGTTTCTGCCACCAGCTCCTGCAGCGCCTTGCGGATGTCGTCCTTGCCCGGCTGCTCCAGATCGCCGGCGAACAGATCGAACAACTGGTTTACGCTGAGCGGCCGGTCGGCGGCGCCGATCAGCGCTTCGATCAGGGATTTGAGGCGGTCACTGTCCATGGTTCAGGCGGCTTTGGGTTTCACATAGATGGGCGCATAGGGTTCATTCTGCATCAGCTCGATCATCGACTCCTTGACCAGTTCGAGTATCGCCAGAAAACTGACCACCACGCCCATGCGGCCTTCTTCCGGCTTGAAGAAGGCCTGAAACTCAGTATAGCCGTCCCGCTTGAGTTGTTGCAGCACCAGCGACATGCGTTCGCGCACCGACAGCGGTTCCAGTTCGATATGGTGGCTGGCGAACTGCTCGGCGCGGTTGACCACATCGCGAAAGGCCAGCAGCAGATCACGGATCGACACCTCGGGCTGAGGGATCTCGACCTCCAGCGGCGGCAGTTCCGCCTGCGGCGGAAAGATGTCGCGCTCCATGCGCGGCAGGGCATCCAGATCCTCGGTGGCCTGCTTGAACTGTTCGTATTCCTGCAGGCGGCGAATCAGCTCGGCGCGCGGGTCGTCTTCGTCGTCCTCGCCCACCGGGCGCGGCAGCAGCATGCGTGACTTGATCTCGGCCAGCATCGCCGCCATCACCAGGTATTCGGCGGCCAGTTCCAGCTCCAGTTCCTGCATCATGTGGATGTATTCCATGTACTGGCGGGTGATGACCGCCACCGGAATGTCGAGAATATCCAGGTTCTGGCGCTTGATCAGATAGAGCAGCAGATCCAGCGGCCCCTCGAAGGCTTCGAGGAACACCAGCAGCGCGTCCGGCGGGATGTAGAGGTCCTGCGGGATGACGGTCAGCGGTTCGCCCTCGACCAGCGCGAAGGGCATCTCCGACTGGTTGGCAGCCTGCTGGAACAGATCGCTCATCGCAGCGTCAGGCCCATCGCCTTGCGCACCTCCTCCATCGTATCACGGGCCACATCACGGGCCGCTTCGCAGCCTTCGTTGATGATGTTTTCCACCCCGGCAAGATCGTCCATGTATTCACGCGCGCGCTGCTGTATGGGCTTGAGCTCCTCGATCACCGCGTCGATGATGTACTGCTTGCATTCGAGGCAGCCGATGCTGGCCGTGGTGCAGCCTTCGATCACCTGCTGGCGGATGTCGTCGGAGGAGTAGACTTCATGCAGCTGCCAGACCGGGCATTTCTGCGGATCGCCCGGGTCGTTGCGGCGCACCCGCGCCGGATCGGTGGGCATGGTGCGGATCTTCTTTTCCACGGAATCCGGCGGTTCGCGCAGGGCGATGGTGTTGTTGTAGGACTTGGACATCTTCTGGCCGTCCAGGCCCGGCATTTTCGAGGCGCGGGTGAGCAGGGCCTGCGGCTCGGGCAGAATGATGCGGCCGCCGCCCTCCAGATAGCCGCGCAGGCGCTCCTTGTCGCCGAGGCTGATGTTCTGCTGGGCATCGAGCAGGGCATAACCGATCTCCAGCGCCTCCGCCTCGCCCTGTTCCTGGTAGCGCTTGAGCAGGTCGTTGTAGATCTTCGCGTTCTTCTTGCCCATCTTGCGGATTGCCGCGCGCGCCTTTTCCTCGAAATCCGGCTCCTTGCCGTAGAGGTGATTGAAGCGGCGGGCGATCTCGCGGGTCAGTTCCACATGGGCCACCTGATCCTCGCCCACCGGCACATGACCGGCCTTGTAGATCAGGATATCGGCGCTTTGCAACAGAGGGTAGCCGAGAAAACCGATGGTGGAGAGATCACGGTCCTTCAACTTGTCCTGCTGGTCCTTGTAGCTGGGCACCCGTTCAAGCCATCCCAGCGGCGTGATCATGCCCAGCAGCGTGTACAACTCGGCATGCTCCGGTACCCGCGACTGGATGAACAGCGTGGACGATCCGGGGTTGACGCCGGCCGCCAGCCAGTCGATGACCAGATCGATGCTGCTCTGCGCAATGATGGCCGGGTTTTCGTAATGGGTGGTCAGCGCATGCCAGTCGGCCACGAAGAAAAAGCACTCGTAGCTGTGCTGGAGCTCGATCCAGTTCTTGAGGACGCCGTGGTAATGACCCAGATGCAACAGGCCGGTGGGCCGCATGCCGGACAGCACGCGGGAATTCTGACTGACGGATGTGTTCAACGATGGACCCTGAATGATGAAACGGCCGTCTATTATACGGGGCCAACGGGGGGAATCCATTGATATCGGCCGTCTCTGGAGCGGACACGACCAGGATGGACTGAGCGGCTCTAGTCTTCCAGAAAGGCAATATCTCCCTTGCCCTTGCGCACGATTTCGGGGGTGCCGTCGATCAGGCTGATGACCGTGGTCGGCTCATGACCACAGTGGCCGCCGTCGATGATCAGATCCACCTGTTTCTGGTATTTCTCGCGGATTTCTTCCGGATCGTCCAGCGGCAAGTCGGCACCCGGCTCGATCAGGGTGCTGCTCATGATCGGCTGGCCCAGCTCCTCGAGCAGCGCATGGGTGATGCGGTGATCCGGCACACGGACACCAATGGTCTTGCGTTTCGGGTTCATCAGCCTTCGCGGCACCTCGGAGGTGGCCGGCAACAGAAAGGTATAGGGTCCGGGCGTCAGGGCCTTCATCAGGCGGTAGGCGGAATTGTCCACCTTGGCATAGGTACCGATCTCGGAAAGGTCGCTGCAGACCAGGGTGAAATGGTGCTTGCTGTCCACCTTGCGCAGGCGCTGGATGCGTTCCATCGCCCGCTTGTCCCCGATGTGACAGCCCAGCGCATAGCTGGAATCGGTCGGGTAGATGATCAGGCCACCCCGGTCGATGATCTGCACCGCCTGCTGGATCAGCCGTTTCTGCGGATTGTCGGGATGGATTTCGAAGTATTGGGCCATACTGGATCAGTGGTACAGGGTTTCGTGCAGAAATGAAAAAGGGCGCCCGAAGGCGCCCTCCTGAACTTCGTATCGGGAGTACCGATCAGAAGTCGTGACGCAGACCGATAATGGTAGCATCGGTGCGCAGGTCGCCGGAGCTGTTCTCGACGTAAACCTTGGTGCGCTTGCTCAGAGCGTGGTGGTAACCCAGAGTGACGCCATCAACATCGGCGTTATCCATAGAGGACCAGCGCAGCAGAGCCTTGCCCTTGGCGCCAACACCCATGGTGCCAACCAGAGTGGTAACCTTGTCGCCACCCAGATCTTCAGCGTCTTCATAGCCAAAAGTAACACCAAAGCCATCGCCTTTGTAGCCAACGGTCAGAGCAGTTGCACTGTTGTCGGTATCACTGTCTACACCAATACCGATAGACACTGGACCCGCCGGGAAGCTGACGGCAACACTGTAACCGTCCATCAGATCACTTTCGGTTCCGCTGTCAACGGATACGATCGCGGCTTGGAATTTCACATCACCAAAGCTGTTGGCGTAGGCCAGAGCATCACCAGCGCGGCCGCGGAAGCCATAACCCTGATCCAGGCCGAAGTGGTTGAAGGGATCGATGTTGCCACGAACCAGGTTGTAGGTCGGTACCCACATGTTACCAATTGCAGTGGTACCGAAATCGCCTTTCAGGCCCACCATGCCAATGCGAGTGGAAACGCCTGAAGCCTGAGAAGCGTTGTCAGCATTGTAGCCCAACTCGAACTTGTAGATGGTGGACATGCCGTTGCCGAGATCCTCGGAACCCTTGAAGCCGAAACGGGAAGAATCGTTGATCAGGCCAACAGCGTTGTCATTGTCGGAAGAGACAATCAGTCCCATGCGGGCGCGGCCGTAAACGGTAGTCTCGGCGATGGCGGAGCCAGCCATGACCAATGCAACGGCTGAAGCCAGGATTGCGGTAGTCTTTTTCATTTGAGTTACCCTCGTTTGTTGTGTCGAAAAATAAATATATTTACTTTCACTAGTGTCGCGTCTTTCGAACGCTGAGCCGAAGAATACACCCCGCTGGATTTTTTGCAACACTTTTTTACAAAAAAACAACAACCGCCTGCAAAGGCCCCGCACATCTGCGTGAAGCCCGTCACGACAGGCCTTCCGGAGTGTTGCAGATTTGCAACATGCAGTGGCTTGGCCGAATGACGAGGGTGTTCAAAACTCTGTGTCAGGTGATTTCACAGAGCGATATGTTTCCCCAGTCTTCCGTCAAAATGTATCGCCAGTTGTGACAAGGTCAGATTCCAGTTTTGCACAG
>JALSKD010000192.1 GCA_026989015.1 Gammaproteobacteria bacterium | reverse complement strand
TGGCAATCTGTTGTGACAGCACCTTCTGTTCGTTGAGAATGGAGGAGTAGGCCTTGGAATCCCGTTCGTCCTTGTTGGCCACATTGAACAGCAACAGCATCGCCACGATCGACAGCAGGATACCGGCCGCGAAGAACGCCAGCGCGCGCGAACTGATGATGGACGAGCCGCCTCCCGTGCCCAGCCCCCCGGAGTTGCTCTTCTTGAAACGGTCTAAAAACGCCATATCACCCTCGTTTTATTGTAATGCCCCCGCCGGCCCGGCCGGCGGTTGTTGTCTGTCGCTCTGCCGCCGCATGCACGGGAGCAGGCCGTGCGGTCTCAGGTCACCCTGAGGAATTGTTCGTTGCCGACCAGCCGTTTCACGCTGAATACGCTCCACTGGCGGCGCTCATCGCCGAAGCTGCCGTCGATCAGATCCTTCAGCGGCGACTGAGCGGCCGGTGCTTCCGGCTTGCGGTCTTCCGGCTTGAAGCGGCGCAGCCCGTGTACCTCACTGACCAGCATGCCGGCCTGTATGTCGTTCTGATCAATGATCAGCAGGCGGTTCTTCTTGCCGGGGCGGATGTATTCTCCGCACAGCAGGGCCTGCACATCGACCACCGGGATCAGCGCGCCGCGCACATTGGCCAGACCGCGTACCCAGGGCAGCACCCCGGGGATGCGGATGGTGTCCGGGGGCGGCAGGATCTCGTTGACCTCGGACATGCGCGCGATCAGCGCTTCTCCGCAGAGCTCGAAACCGATGCCGACCCAGTCGTCTTCGATCTGGGCGCCCGCGGGGAGGCCGACTGCATGAGCACGGCAACGCGCTTCCACATCCCTGAGAATGCTGTAGGGCGAACGGGCGGCCATGACCTCAGCCGCCCAGGGCCTTGCTGATGCTGGCGACCAGATCGGGTTCGCGCACCGGCTTGACCAGGTAATCCTTCGCACCCTGGCGCATGCCCCAGATCTTGTCAGTCTCCTGGTCCTTGGTGGTGACGATGATGATGGGAATCTGTGCCGTTTCCGGGTTGCGCGCGAGATCGCGCGTGGCCTGGAAACCGTTCTTGCCCGGCATCACCACATCCATCAGGATGCAGTCGGGCTTGAGCGCCAAAGCCTTGGCAATGCCTTCCTCGCCGTTTTCGGCCACCGAAACCTGCATCTGGTGCTTCTGCAGGATGGTCTTGAAGACATGCACCTCGGTCGGCGAGTCATCGATGATCAGTACATGTGGCATGGTGTATCCATCAGCTCCGGGTGGTCTCGACGTGGGAAGCGATCGCGCCGATCAGATCCTCACGCGAGAAGGGTTTGGTCAGGTATTCCTCGGAGCCGACGATACGGCCCCGGGCGCGGTCGAAGATGCTGTCCTTGCTCGACAGCATGATCACCGGCGTGGATCGGAAATTCTTGTTGTTCTTGATCAGCGCGCAGGTCTGGTAGCCATCAAGCCGCGGCATCATGATGTCGACGAAGATGATGTCCGGCTTGTGCTCGGTGATCTTGGCCAGGGCCTCGAATCCGTCGGTGGCGGTCACCACTTCGCAGCCGGCCCGCTTGAGCAGGGTTTCGGCGCTGCGGCGAATGGTCTTGCTGTCGTCGATGACCATTACCTTGACATTCAGTTGCAAGGATTCGGAAGCATCCCCTGCCTGGGTCTGTTGATTGCTCACGGCTTCTCCGTTCTGCTTCGGTTGCTGGTGTGTATCGTTTCGGCCCGATCATCAGCGATTATACGCAACAATTCAAGCCAAACCATGTATTTAGTACAAACTCATAAAGTAATTTCTATATGGCCGCTCAGGCCCTGCTTCGGGCAGCGGGCTTTTGCAGCGGTGCCCCAAAAACCGTAGAATGGCCGCTGCCCTCTCACAGCCCGAAGCGATGAATTCCATCCCCCTGCCGACCGTACCGCACCTGATCACGGCGAACAGTCATCCGATCGAGGAGATCGAGCGCCATATCCTCGACCACCAGGACACGATCGAAATGTGGCTGCGCCAACAGTTCCAGATCCATCCGGCGCCCTTCTATGCCAGCGTCGATCTGCGCAACGCCGGCTTCAAGCTGGCACCGGTGGACACCAATCTGTTCCCGGCCGGTTTCAACAACCTCAATCCGGCCTCCAAGCCACTGTGCATCCAGGCCTTTCAGATCGCCCTCGAACGCTTCTGCCCGGAAGCCCGTGGCATACTCATCATCCCGGAGAACCACACCCGCAATCTCCACTACCTGGAGAACATTGCCACCATCCAGGAATACATCTCCCTGGCCGGTTACCGCAGCGCGCTGGGCAGCCTGCGCGACGACATCACCGAGGCGACAGAGATCGAACTGCCCTCCGGGCGCTCGATCACACTGCATCCGGTGCAGAGAAAGGACGATAGAATCAGTATAGGCGACTTTACGCCGTGTGCCATCATCCTCAACAACGATCTCTCCGGAGGACGCCCCAGACTGCTCGAAGGCATCCGACAGACCGTGGTGCCGCCACTCGATCTGGGCTGGTCGAACCGTTTCAAGTCCGACCATTTCCAGATCTACGACAGCGTGGCGCAAGAATTCGCAGAGCTGATCGAAATCGACGACTGGCTGATCAACCCGCTGTTCACCAATTGCGGCTCCATCGACTTCATGAAACGCGAGGGCGAGGAATGCCTGGTGCGCAACACCGAGGAACTGCTGCAACGCATCCAGTACAAGTACGACGCCTACGGCATCACCGACCGGCCCTATGTGGTGATCAAGGCCGACCAGGGCACCTACGGCATGGGCATCATGGTGGTCTCCGACGCCGAGGAACTGCGCCAGCTCAACCGCAAGCAGCGCAGCCGCATGTCATCGATCAAGGAAGGGGGCGACACCTCCGAGGTGATCCTGCAGGAAGGCGTGCCGACCCGGGAGACCTGGGGCGACGAAGCACTCACCTGTGAGCCGGTGGTGTACATGGTCGACCACTATGTGGTTGGCGGTTTCTACCGCATGCACCCGAAGAAACACGCCAAGGACAACCTCAATTCACCCGGCATGACCTTCGAACCGCTGGCCTTCGCCGAGGCCTGCAACACCCCCGACAAGCGCCTTGACGAGGATGCCTGCCCCAACCGTTTCTACGCCTATGGCGTCATCGGCCGGCTGGCGCTGCTGGCCGCGGCCCGCGAGATCGCCGAGGCCACCGAGCAACCGGCGGAGTGAGCCGCTCATGACCCGCCGCCTCGGCATCGTCATGGATCCGATCGAAGGGATCAAGCCGTGGAAGGATTCCAGCTTCGCGATGCTGCTCGAAGCGCAGCGCCGGGGCTGGCAGCCGCTCGTCATGAGGCTTGATGACCTGCACATGGACGACGGCATTGCGCGGGCCATTGCGCGGCCACTGGAAGTCACCGACCGGCGGGAGGACCATTACCGGACAGGCAACGCCTGCTCCGTCGTGCTCGGCGACCTGGATGTGATCCTGATGCGCAAGGATCCGCCTTTCGATCTCGAGTACATCTACGCCACCTACTTTCTCGAGCAGGCCGAGGAGGCCGGTACGCTGGTGGTCAACCGCCCGCAGAGCCTGCGCGACTGCAATGAAAAACTGTTCACCCGTGAGTTTCCCCAGTGCTGTGCCCCGTTCCGCGTGGCCCGCGACGCCGGCCTGCTGATCGAATTTCTCGAACAGCACGAAGACATCATCATCAAGCCCCTGGACGGCATGGGCGGCCACTCCATCTTCCGCCTGCGTATGGGTGACCCCAACACCAACGCCATCATCGAGGCGGTCACCGATCACGGCTGCCGACAGGCCATGGTGCAACGCTTCATCCCGGAGATCCGCGACGGCGACAAGCGCATACTGCTGATCGACGGTGAACCCGTGCCCTACGCTCTGGCGCGCATCCCCGCCGAGGGCGAGAACCGTGGCAACATCGCCGCCGGCGCCCGCACCCGCGGGCAGCCGCTGAGCGAACGCGATCGCTGGATCTGCGACCAGATCGCGCCCCGGCTGCGCGAAAAGGGGCTGTTGTTCGTCGGCATCGATGTCATCGGCGACTACTTGACTGAGATCAATGTCACCAGTCCCACCTGCATCCGTGAGCTGGATGCCGAGTTCGGCCTCAACATCGCCGGCGACCTGTTCGATGCCATCGAACGGCGCCTCGCCCGCTCTTGAGGTTCCTGCTCCCGTTCCTGCTGCTGGTGCTGGCCGGCTGCTCCGGCGAGCCGGTCTGGCAGCGGCAGTTCCTGCAGTTCGGCACGCTGATCGATGTCAGCATCAGCGGCGTGGAACGGGAGCGCGCCGAAGCCGCCTTCGACGCCATCGAGGCCCTGTTCGCCGAGCGCAACCGGCAGTGGCATGCCTGGCAGGACAGCGACCTCACCCGCTTCAACCGCGCGCTCGCCGCTCAGCCGCCCGAAGGGGTGCCGATTCCCCCGTCCCTGCGCCGGCTGATCGACGATTCCCTGCGTTACTACCGCCTCAGCGAAGGTCGCTTCAATCCGGCGCTGGGCCGCCTGATCGCTGCCTGGGGCTTCCAGGGCAATGCGCAACCCGATGCCGCCGCCATCGCCCGCCTGCGCGCCGACCCGCCGGACATGGACGATTTGCGCATCGTCGGCGATCGTGCGTGGTCGGAGCATCCGTCGCTGCAACTGGATTTCGGCGCCATTGCCAAGGGCCTGGCCGTGGCTCAGGCCGGCGAACTGCTGCGCCAGCGGGGCATCGACAATTTCATAGTCAATGCCGGTGGCGACCTGTTGGCCCGGGGGCACAAGGCAGGGGGCGCGCCCTGGGTGATCGCCATCGAGGATCCGTTTCGTGGCGGCGTGCTGGCCACCCTACCGCTGCAGGCCGGCGGCGCCGTGTTCACTTCCGGCAGTTACCGCCGCTACGCCATCGACGACAATGGCCAGCGCCGCCACCACATTATCGACCCGCGCAGCGCGGCACCGTCCCGAACCGTCCGTTCGGCGACCGTATGGCATGATGACCCGATCGCCGCCGATGCCGCGGCCACCACGCTGATGCTGACCGATCCCGGGGACATCCCGCTCATGGCACGGCGTTTCGGCCTCAGGGTATGGCTGGTCGTCACCGAAGACGGAAAACGCATCGCCAGTCCGGGCTGGAGCCGCCTGTCCGGCGGGGCAGCGCCGGTGGTTCCGTCGCCCCGTTCCGACGCGCAAAGCGCTGGCGGGGCGCGGCACAAATTGGCAGAATGATTCGATGGCAGCAACCCCCCCCGCCCCCCACTCATCCCACAGACCCCGCATCAGCGCCAGCGACCGGCTCGGCTTCACGCTGTTCCTGGCGCTGGTGTTGCACCTGGTATTGATCCTCGGCGTCGGCTTTCGTCCGGGCGACCGGCAATCGCCCGAAAGCCTGCCCAGCCTCGACATCATCCTCGCCAATACCGAAAGCCCGGAAGCGCCGGAAAAGGCGGACTTCCTCGCGCAGAGCAACCAGAAAGGCGGCGGCAACCAGGAAGACAAGGCGCGCCCCAGCGCACCGGTATCCGCGGACAGCCCGCTCGACCGCATGGGACTCGACGAGCGCCAGCAGCAACGGCAGCGGGCCCGTGAAGTCCGCATCGAGCACATCTATTACATCAACCAGCGGGAAGCCGAGCGACAGATCGCCAAGGCGCGCCGCAGCAAACAGGCCCAGCCGCTGCAGCAGAGCGCAGACCCCGTCAACCAGCGGCAGCGCGAGATCGCCAGCCTGCGGGCCGAAATCCGCAAGATGACCGAGGCCTACGCGCGCCGACCGCGCGAGATCGTTCTGACCGCCAATACCCGCGAAGCGGTGGAGGCCGGCTATCTGGCCCAGTGGGTGTCGCGCATCGAGCACATCGGCAATCTGAACTACCCGGCTGAGGCCGAGGTCAACCGTATTGACGGCAGCCTGCGTCTCAATGTGCGCATCAATGCCCAGGGCAAGGTCATCGATGCCCGCATCAGCCGTTCGTCCGGCGAGCGCATCCTCGATGAGGCGGCGCTGCGCATCGTGCATCTGGCCGAACCCTTTGCCGAGTTCCCGCCCAAGCTGCGGGAGAAAGCGGATCAGATCGTCATCATCCGTACCTGGGAATTCGATTCCAACAGGGCGCAACGCCTGACCACGACCGGAGGCTCACGATGAGTGAAGACACCCTCAACAACCTGCGCAACCAGTACCTGCTGGCCACGCCCGCAGTCAAGGATCCACTGTTTGCCTCCAGCCTGGTCTACATGTGCGAGCACAATGCCGAAGGCAGCATGGGCCTGGTCATCAATCACCGCTCGGAACAGAATCTGGAGGCCATTTTCGACCAGTTGGAGATCGATTGCGCGGATGAGGCCACCCGCCAGATACCGGTATATCTCGGTGGTCCGGTCCAGTTGCAGCAGGGTTTCGTGCTGCACGACACCCCGCCGCGTCCCTATGAGCAATCACTGGAAGTCGGCGACGCCATGCACCTGACCACCTCGCTGGATGTCTTGCAGGACATCGCCGCCGGCAAGGGACCGCCGCACTTCCTGGTGGCGCTGGGCTATGCCGGCTGGTCCGCCGGCCAGCTGGAACAGGAACTGCAGGACAACGCCTGGCTGACCGCACCGGCGCGGCCGGAGATCACCTTCCACCCCGACATCGACGCACGCTGGCAACTGGCCTTCGATCAGCTGGGCTTCGATCTCGATTCCCTGTCACCGACCACCGGCTCGGCCTGATGCCCTCGAAATCCGACCTGACCGTGCTCGCCTTCGATGTCGGCACCCACTGGACCGGTGTCGCGGTCGGCCAGACCCGCACCGGCACCGCTTCCCCATTGGACAGCCTGCGGTTGCGCAGCGGCAAGCCCGACTGGGAGCGCATTGGCCGCCTGATCGGCGAATGGCAGCCGGATCGTCTCATTGTCGGTCTGCCTGCCGGCATGGACGGCCAGCCCCATGAAATGACCGAGACCGCGCGCCGCTTCGCCCGTCAACTCGAAGGCCGGTACCACTTGCCAGTGGAATTCGCCGACGAGCGGCTGACCACACGAGCGGCCTGGCAGATCCTCGACCAGCAGTCCAGCCGGCGGCAGAGCAAACCGGACATCGACGGCATCGCCGCAGTGCTGATCGCCGAGACCTGGCTGTCGTCTCATGCGGCGGCCGGAGCGTGACCCGTTTCTCGATCGGCCCACCCAATCGCTTTCTTCCCTTGCCCACAGGGGGCGTACGGGACTAAGGTTGCATCATCGCCCAGCGCCGCTGTCTTGTGTTCATGTCCTACCAGACCCGGAATCTTGCCGAAACCGATATCGAAGCCCTGAAACCCCGGATTCTGGAGCTGTTTCATGCCAACGGCATGCCCGATGCCGAAGCCCGTTTCGAGTGGCTGTATCGCTCGGAGTACGCCGACCGTCACCTCTGCTCGCGGGTGCTGTTCCACGATGACCGGCTGGTAGGCATCATTTCCATGCTGCCGGTACCCGCCGGCAAACGGGTCATTGGTTCGATGGCGAACCTGATGGTCGACGAGCGGCACCGCACCCTGGGACCGGCACTGATCCTGATGAAATCACTGATCGCCGAATGCTGCGCGCAGCTGTCGCCGGACCTGGTCATCGGTCGCCCGAACCGCAAGGCGGACATCATGCTCAAGCGGCTGCGTTTCCAGCCACTGGGCCATGCCATCCGGCAATCCTGGGTGGCCAACCCCCTTGCCTTCATGCCTCTGCCCACTCCCCTGAAAAACGCCGGGGGCCGGCTCCTGTCCCCGGTGTTGCGCGCCGGACTGTGGGCTCAACAGCGTTCGGCCGCTGTCAGGAAGGGCCACTTCGACATCCCCGACTGGCACCGCATCGACGACCCGCGGCAGATCCGCGAAC
>JALSKD010000191.1 GCA_026989015.1 Gammaproteobacteria bacterium | reverse complement strand
TGTTGCTGCTGCTCTATGTGATGATCATTTTCCGCGGCCTGTGGATCGCCGCCTGCAGCAGCGACACCTACGGGCGCCTGCTGGCCGGCGCACTCTCGCTGACTTTCTTTGTCTATCTGTTTGTCAATACCGGCATGGTTACCGGGCTGCTGCCGGTAGTCGGGGTGCCGTTGCCGATGGTGAGCTACGGCGGCACCTCGATGGTGACGCTGATGCTGGGTTTTGGCATGATCATGGCCGTGCGTTCGGCCAAACGCTTCCTGGGGAACCCGTAGATGAAATACCTGATGATCGCCATGAGCCTGTTGCTGCCAGTGGCTGCCGATGCCGCCAAGCTGGAACAGGGCGACTACCGCAACCGCGAGGATGTGGAGCGCTTCATCGAGCAACTGGCCGCCAGCAGCGATTACACGGAGCAGGAACTGGTGGATCTGTTCGGCCAGGTGAAGAACCAGCGGCAGTTGTTCGAGCGCATGAACAAGCCGGCGGAAAAGCTGGAATGGCACCAGTACCGCAAGATTTTCCTCACCGACACGCGCATCGCCCGCGGCGTCGAGTTCTGGCAGCGCAATCGTGAACTGCTCGAGTCCATTGGCGCGGAATATGGCGTACCGCCGGAAATCGTGGTCGCCATCGTTGGCGTGGAAACCTTCTATGGCCAGTACAAGGGCAAGGCGCCGGTGTTCGATACCCTGGTCACCTTCGCCTTCGATTACCCCAAGCGCGCGCGCTTCTTCACCGCCGAGCTGGAGGCCTATCTGCGACTGGCCCGGGAGAACGGTTTCGACCCGCGGTCCCTCAAGGGCAGCTACGCCGGCGCCATGGGCATGCCCCAGTTCATTGCGTCCAGCTACCGCAGCTATGCGGTCGATCATGATGGCGACGGCCAGGCCGACCTGTTCGACAGCCTGCCCGATGTGCTCGGCAGCGTGGCCAATTATTTCCGCAAGCACGGCTGGAAGCCGGGCGCGGCGGTGGTACACCGTTTGAGTGGCGATGCGTCGATGGCGGACCGCTTCGAGACCGATCTCAAGCCCGGTTACCGCTGGGCGCGCCTGCGCGAGGCCGGTTTCCGCAGCGAGGAGCCGATACCCGACGATGCGCCGGTGTCGCTGGTACGGCTGAAGCTCCCCGAGGGCGAGGAATACTGGGCCGGTCGGGACAACTTCTATGTGATTACCCGCTACAACCACAGCGAGCTGTATGCGATGGCGGTGTATCAGCTGGGGCAGGCCATCAAGCAGGCCCGTCAGCAACAATTGGCGCGCAGCGAGGACGGCCAGTGAATTGCCGCGGGCCATTGCTGGCCTTGCTGGCCCTGTCGCTGGGCGGTTGCACCTTCGGCGTGCCGATCGGCGGCAGTGGCAAGGCCGTGAATCCGGCCGATTTCGGTGATGCCGATCGTGGCATCAAGTCGAAGAGCGGCAATCCTCCGTCCTATGTCGTGTTCGGTCGCCGCTACCATGTGCTGGACTCGGCGGCCGGTTACAGCGAGCGGGGCATGGCTTCCTGGTACGGGCCGGATTTCCACGGCAAGCGCACTTCCAGCGGCGAAACCTACGACATGCACGCGATGACCGCGGCCCACAAGACGCTGCCGATACCGACCCGTGTGCGGGTCACCAATCTGGCCAACGGCAAGAGCGTCATCGTCAAGGTGAACGACCGAGGCCCTTTTGCCCGCGGGCGGATCATCGATCTTTCCTATGCGGCGGCGAAGAAGCTGGAGATGATCGGGCCCGGCACCGCCGAGGTGAAGATCGAAGTGGTGGACCGCAACGGCAAGCCCGCCCGGGTGCGTACGGCACCCCTCAAAAACAGTGATCCCGAGGGTGGAGATATCTATATCCAGCTCGGTTCCTTCGTCAGCGAGGCCAATGCGCGGCGGTTGATGGATGAGCTGCTGTCACGCCGTGAACAGCCATTGCAGGTCAAGCGCGTGCAGGCGGCGCAGGGCGTGTTCTACCGGGTGCAGCTGGGTCCTCTGGCCGATGTCGACGAGGCGGGATCGGTGCAGAAACGGCTGAAGCGCAAAGGCTATACCCAGGCGCGCATCGTGATCGAGGAGTGAAGGCACATTTGGCCGCTCCCGCGGTCATATCCCTGGGGCGCTGCTGTGTTCTTTTGACGGTGGCGCCGGTACAATCGCGCGGTGGCTGCCGCTGCACTTCGGCCGCTGCCGTTTCATCCATTCCACCCGTCGAGTATCCATGTTGAGAAGCCTGACCGCCCCGTTCGTTCTGCTGTATGCCCTGTTCCCGTTGCTGTTGCAGGCCGCGCCACCACGGCCCATCCCCGCACCGCCGGAGTTGCCGGTGGAGAGCTACATCCTGATCGATTACGACAGCGGAAAGGTACTGGCGGAGAAGAATGCCGACAAGCGCGTCGAACCGGCCAGCATCACCAAACTGATGACCGCCTATCTGGTGGACAAGGCTTTGGCAGAAGGCGATATTCGCATGGACGATGAGGTGACGATCAGTGAAAAGGCCTGGAAAATGAAAGGCTCGAAAATGTTCGTCGAGGTCGGCGACCGGGTCAGCGTCGAAAACCTGATCAAGGGCATGATCATCCAGTCCGGCAACGATGCCACGGTCGCCCTGGCCGAGCATGTGGCCGGCTCCGAAGACGCTTTCGTTGGCTACATGAACCATCAGGCCAAGCTGCTGGGCATGAACGCTACCCAGTTCCGCAACTCCACCGGCTGGCCCGACAAACAGCACTATTCCACCGCGCGCGACATCGCCACCCTGAGCCAGGCGGTGATCCGTGACTACCCGATGAACTACAAATACTACAAGGTGAAGGAATTCACCTGGAACAACATCCGCCAGTTCAACCGCAACCGCCTGCTGTGGAAGGACCCCAGCGTGGATGGGCTGAAGACCGGACACACCGATGCCGCCGGTTACTGCCTGGCCGCCTCGGCCCAGCGCGACGGAATGCGTCTGATCTCGGTGGTGCTCGGTGCCAAGTCGGACAAGGCGCGCACCATCCACAGCCAGGCGCTGCTCAATTACGGCTTCAAGTTCTTCGAAGCACCCAGGCTCTACGATGCCGGCGAAGTGCTGAAGACCGTGCGTATCTGGTACGGCGACCGTGACCGTCTGGCGCTGGGCCTCGAGCAGCCTCTGAGTCTGCTGATTCCGAAAGGCCGTTACAAGGACCTGAAGGCCTCCATCGAGGTCAATGCCGAGATCACCGCGCCGGTACGCGAGGGACAGGAAATGGGACGCCTGACGGTCCGGCTGGACGACGAGGTGCTGGCCACGCGACCGCTGGTGGCCCTGCAGTCGGTGGCCGATGGCGGTCTGGTCAAGAAGGCGACGGATAGCATACGGAAGCTGTTCGAATAACGGAGACAACTATGGATCAGGTGTATCTGAATGGAACCTATACCCCACTGAGCGAGGCCTGCGTGCCGGTACTGGACCGGGGGTTTCTGTTCGGCGACGGCGTCTACGAAGTCATTCCGGTCTATTCCGGCAAGCCGTTCCGGGTGGATCAGCACCTCGACCGGCTGGAACGCAGTCTCGAAGGCATCCGCATTGCCAACCCGATGAGCCGGGAACAGTGGCACCGCGTGATCGACGAACTGATCGAGCGCAATACCGGTGACCAGGACGCCGCACTCTACCTGCAGATCACCCGTGGCGTGATGCCACGCCGGGATCACGGCTTCGGTGATGACCTGGAACCCACGGTGCTGCTGACCTGCCAGCCCATGCATTATCCGTCACAGGCGGCCGACACCCCCGGCGGCCGGGCGATCACGCTGGAGGACAGCCGCTGGCAGGATTGCCACATCAAGTCCATCAATCTGCTGCCGAATGTACTGCTGCGCCAGCAGGCGCTGGACGCGGGCGCCGACGAAGCCATTCTGATCCGTGACGGCCGGGCCATTGAGGGTTCCGCCAGCAATCTGTTCATCGTCAAGGATGAGGTGATCAAGACGCCGCCGCGGCAGCGTTGCATGCTCGGTGGCATCACCCGCGACCTGATCCTCGAACTCTGCGCCGACAACCATCTGCTGGCGCGCGAGATCGATATCAGCGAGGATGAACTGCACGACGCCGATGAAATTTGGATGACCTCCTCCACCCGCGAAATCCTTCCGATCACCGTGCTCAACCAGCACAAGGTGGGCCGAGGGGAAACCGGCGCGCTGTGGCGCGAGGTGATCCGTCTCTACCAGGAGTACAAACAGCAGGTGATGCGGAGCTGAGATGACCGAGGAGCACAAACAGAACGCCGGTTCCGACGCATCCGAGCCGTTGCGCGATGCGCAAGGGCGGGAAGTGATGCAGTTTCCCTGCCGCTTTCCGCTGAAAACCTTCGGTCGTGGCGATCATGAGGACTTCGAACAGGTCATCATCGACCTGTTGCGCCCGCATTGCGGCGAGGACTGCCGATTCGAGATCAGCCGCAACCGCAGCTCCGGAGGCAAGTTCCAGTCGCTGACGGTCACCTTCGAGGCGAGCAGCCGCGAACAGCTGGACGCCATCTACCGCGCGCTGTCCGACTGCGAGCATGTCGTGATGTCGCTGTAGGCATGAGTGTAGCCCCGCCGCTGATACGCAATTTCGGACGCAGCGACTGCGAGACCGTCTGGCAATCGATGAAGTCGTTCACCGAAGACCGGGATGCCCATACCCGGGACCAGTTCTGGCTCACTGAGCATGATCCGGTCTATACCCTTGGGCTCAACGCGCGGCGTGAACACCTGTTGGATACCGGAGACATCCCGCTGCTGCAGATCGATCGCGGCGGCCAGGTCACCTATCACGGGCCGGGCCAGCTGGTGCTCTACACGCTGATCGACCTGGACCGGCTGGGCCTTGGGGTACGCGACCTGGTCACTGCCATCGAACGGTCCATCATCGCCCTGCTGGCCGATCTGAGCATTGCCGCCGAAGCGCGGCCGGAAGCCCCTGGCGTCTATGTCGGCGACGCCAAGATCGCCGCGCTGGGGCTGCGGGTACGCAAGGGGCGCAGCTATCACGGCCTGAGCCTCAACTTGGACATGGACTTGACGCCCTTTTCCGGCATCGATCCCTGCGGCTACAAGGGGCTGGCGGTGACCCAGCTGGCCGACCTGGTCGATGACTATTCCCTAACCGCAGTGCGTGAGGCGCTGTGCAACCATCTGATCGAGAACCTGGGCTATGAAGAAAGGCAGTAAAGTGGAACGGGGCGTCAAGCTCAAGGGCGCCGACAAGGTGGCCCGCATCCCGATCAAGGTGGTACCCAGCACCACCGTGCAGCGCAAGCCGAGCTGGATACGCGCCCGTGCGCCGACCAGCGAAACCGTGCAGAAACTGAAGAACACCCTGCGCGAGAACAACCTACACACCGTCTGCGAGGAGGCGGCCTGTCCCAATCTGGGCGAATGCTTTTCCAAGGGCACCGCCACCTTCATGATCATGGGCGACATCTGCACCCGCCGCTGCCCCTTCTGCGATGTCGGCCATGGGCGCCCCAATCCGCTGGACCCGCAGGAGCCGGAGAATGTGGCGCGCACCATTCGCAACATGGGGCTGCGCTATGTAGTGCTGACCTCGGTGGACCGTGATGACCTGCGCGACGGCGGAGCGCAGCACTTCGTTGACTGTATCCGCCGCACCCGCGAACTGAATCCAGACATCCGCATCGAGATTCTGACCCCCGATTTTCGCGGGCGCATGGATCTGGCGCTGGACATCCTCGGCGAGGCACCGCCCGATGTGTTCAACCACAACCTCGAATCGGTGCCGCGGCTGTACCGCAAGATACGCCCCGGTGCGGATTACGCCTGGTCGCTGGACCTGCTCAGACGCTTTGGCGAACGGCATCCCGGGGTGCCGACCAAATCCGGGCTGATGCTGGGTCTGGGCGAGGGCCTGGACGAGGTGGAACAGGTGCTGCGCGACCTGCGCGATCATGGCGTCAACATGCTGACCCTGGGCCAGTACCTGCAACCGAGCCGGGATCACCTGCCGGTGGAGCGCTTCGTGACGCCGGAAGAATTCAAACAGCTGGAGCAGCTGGCCTATGATCTGGGTTTCGAGCAGGTGGCCAGCGGTCCGATGGTCCGTTCCTCCTACCATGCCGACCTGCAGGCCAGCGGGATCCTCTGACCTGGCGGGTGCCGGTCATGTCCGGCGGGCAAAAAATCCCGGTAAAATCCCGATCTTCTGATACAT
Source organism: Gammaproteobacteria bacterium (assembly GCA_026989015.1). Taxonomy (GTDB): domain Bacteria; phylum Pseudomonadota; class Gammaproteobacteria; genus S144-22. Next base: position 1,686 of record JALSKD010000191.1, on the reverse strand, counting down.
ATAGGGGGAAGTACGGCCATTCCGACCCATGTGTGGCCGGATCGTCGACCCCGAAAACGAACAGAACCGGAGAATCCTCCTGCATGAACATCAAGCCTGTTACCCCCTGGGCCTGGCTGGCCCTGCTGCTTGCAGCGCTCATGCCGCTCGGCGCCTGGGCCAGTGAAGGCGCCATGAACCGCCTCGATCTGACCACCCACTGGGTCGGTTACGCATCGATCGCCGTGTTCGTCGCGGCCTATGTCCTGGTCATGGCCGAGGAATTCCTCCACCTGCGCAAATCCAAGCCGGTGATCCTGGCAGCGGGCATCATCTGGCTGATGATCGGCCTGATCTACGCCCAGAATGGCGATACCAAAACCGCAGAGGAAGCGATTCGCCACAACATCCTCGAATACGGCGAGCTGTTCCTGTTCCTGCTGGTGGCGATGACCTACATCAACGCCATGGAGGAGCGGCAGGTCTTCGGTGCGCTCAAGTCCTGGCTGGTGAGCAAGGGCTTCACGCTGCGCCAGTTGTTCTGGATCACCGGCATCCTCGCCTTCTTCATCTCGCCGATCGCCGACAACCTGACCACGGCTCTGCTGATGTGCGCGGTGGTGATGGCCGTGGGCGGAGACGACAAGAAGTTCGTCATGCTGTCCTGCATCAATATCGTCGTAGCCGCCAACGCCGGCGGCGCCTTCAGTCCCTTCGGCGACATCACCACGCTGATGGTCTGGCAGAAGGGCATTGTCGATTTCTGGACCTTCTTTACCCTGTTCCTGCCGTCGGTGGTCAATTTCCTGGTGCCGGCCGCCATCATGTCCCTGTGGGTGTCGAAGGAACAACCGGAAGCGCTGGACGAAACCATTGTCATGAAACCCGGCGCCGTCGCCATCGTGGTGCTGTTCGTGGCCACCATCGCTACCGCGGTCAGCTTTCACAATTTCGTTCACCTGCCGCCGGTGGCCGGCATGATGACGGGCCTGTCCTACCTGATGTTTTTCGGCTATTATCTAAAGAAGAAAGGCGCATACCAGAGCACACACGGCAGTGGCGGCGAACTGGTCAAGGAAACCCACGACGAATACTTCGATATCTTCAACAAGGTCAAGCTGGCGGAGTGGGACACCCTGTTCTTCTTCTATGGGGTCATTCTCTGCGTCGGCGGTCTCGGACTGATCGGTTATCTGGCGCTGGTCTCGGAACTGATGTACACCGACCTCGGGCCCACCGTGGCCAACTCACTGGTGGGTGTACTCTCTGCCATCGTCGACAATATTCCGGTGATGTTCGCAGTGCTGACCATGAATCCTGACATGTCCACCGGACAGTGGCTGCTGGTAACCCTGACCGCCGGTGTCGGCGGCAGCATGCTCTCCATCGGTTCCGCTGCGGGCGTGGCGCTGATGGGGCAGGCGCGTGGCGCTTACACATTCTTCGGGCACCTGAAGTGGACCCCGGTGATCGCGCTGGGCTATGTGGCCAGCATCTATGCCCATATGTGGATCAACGCAGCGCTGTTCGAGTGAGCGCTTCGGTGGCGGAGCGGGTTGATCCGCCGCCGGTTGCCGCTCAGGCTGCAGCCGTTCCATTCGTGGAGTATAAACAGGGCAGAGGATGCCCCACAGTTCGGGTGAACCGAACAGGAGGAGTACCGTGGACATGTTCAAGCAGCATCCGGCAATCCTTGCCATCGGAATG
>JALSKD010000190.1 GCA_026989015.1 Gammaproteobacteria bacterium | reverse complement strand
CGAACTGCTCGATTATCTGGCCGCGGGCGAGACCGGTGAAGGCAATGAATGGCAACTGCTGGCATTGGCCGCACGCAGCAGCAGCCGTCAGCAGATCGATGATGAATTCCACGAACTGTTCATCGGCTTGGGCCGTGGGGAACTGGTCCCCTACGGTTCCTGGTACATGACCGGCTATCTGATGGAGCAGCCGCTGGCGCTGTTGCGCCAGGATCTGGCACGGCTGGGTTTCCAGCGAGAAGCTGGGCACAGCGAGCCGGAAGATCATATCGCCGCATTGCTGGAAGTGATGTCGCTGCTCCTCGAATCCGGCGAGCCGCCGTCGGTGCAGGCTGACTTTTTCCACCGCCATCTGGCGCCCTGGGCGCCACGCTTCTTCGCCGATCTGCAGCAGGCGCGCCATGCGGTCTTTTACCGTTCAGTGGGGCGCCTCGGCGCGCGGTTCATCGATCTCGAAAGCCAGGCGTTACCCGCGCTGAACTGAAGCGTGGGTCAATCTGACTCTTGACCGTGCCCCTGAGCGGACCTGAAACCGCCCGATGGCGGGTTGATTGTCATTTATTCATGATTTCTTGTCATTCTTTTCCCTGTTTGACTGGCCCGTGGCTTGCTCGGACAAGAGAGTCTTGTCCCGATAACGCGAACGAGGAGCGATTTCCATGAAACAAAAAGACACAGCGCAAGGCGTGGCCGCAGGACAGGCCCGCCGGACATTTCTCAGGGGCGTGGCTGCCGTCGGTGGCGGCGCCGTGGCAGCGGGTCTTGTGCCCTCGCTGGCTCAGGCGGCGCCCGCGGACCCGGCGGGCAATTCAGCGCCGGAAGCGGCGGGTGACACCGCCCGTTACCGTGTGACCGAGCATGTTGCGCGGTATTACGACACCCTCAAATAGCATTCAGCGGAGCAGACAGGCATGAAACTGACAAAGGTATCGGATCGGGTGGAAGGAACCCGCACCGAAGTGGTGGGTACGCCGGCCTCTTCCGGCGTGAGCCGCCGGGAATTCCTGCGCAACTCGGGATTGATGGGAACCACGGCAGCACTGGGTGGCCTCGTCGCTCCGGGCATGATGCGCCGCGCCGAAGCGGCCAGCGATGCGCCGGCCAAGGGCGAAGTCAAGCAGGTGAAAACCATCTGCACCCACTGCTCGGTGGGTTGCGGCGTGATCGCCGAAGTGCGCAATGGCGTCTGGGAAGGGCAGGAACCGGCCTTCGATCACCCTTTCAACCGCGGTGCACACTGCGCCAAGGGCGCTGCGGTGCGCGAACACGGTCATGGCGAGCGGCGACTCAAGTATCCGACCAAGCTGGTGGACGGCAAGTGGAAGCGGATTTCCTGGGACCAGGCGATCAGCGAGATCGGCGACAAATTGCTGAAGATCCGCGAGGAGTCCAGCCCCGATTCGGTGTACTGGCTGGGCAGCGCCAAGCACAACAACGAGCAGGCCTACCTGTTCCGCAAGCTGGCGGCCATGTGGGGCACCAACAATGTGGATCACCAGGCGAGGATCTGCCATTCGACCACGGTCGCAGGTGTCGCCAACACCTGGGGCTATGGCGCAATGACCAACTCCTACAATGACATCCACAATTCGAAATCGATCCTGCTGATCGGTTCCAACCCGGCGGAAGCGCATCCGGTGGCGCTTCAGCACATCCTCAAGGCGAAAGAGGAAAACAATGCGCCGATCGTCGTGATCGACCCGCGTTTTACCCGTACCGCGGCCCATGCCGACCATTTCCTGCAGATTCGCCCCGGCACCGATGTGCCGATCATCTGGGGCATGCTGTGGCACATTTTCAAAAACAACTGGCAGGACGATGAATTCATCCGCCAGCGGGTCTATGGCATGGATGAAATCAAGGCCGAGGTCGCCAAATGGACGCCCGACGAGGTGGAACGGGTCACCGGCGTGCCGGAAGCCCGTGTACGCGCGGCGGCCAAGGTGATGGCCGATCACCGCCCCGGCACCTTCATCTGGTGCATGGGGGGCACCCAGCACACCATCGGCAACAACAACACGCGTGCCTACTGCGTGTTCCAGCTGGCGCTGGGCAACATGGGTGTCTCCGGCGGCGGGGCCAACATCTTCCGTGGTCACGACAATGTACAGGGCGCCACCGACCTCGGCGTACTGGCCAATACCCTGCCCGGCTACTACGGTCTGAAACCCGGGTCCTGGGCGCATTGGGCGCGGGTCTGGGACCTTGATCTGGACTGGATCAAGGGGCGCTTCGATTCCGGGTCCTATGCCAAGAAGGGCGACAAGAACATTCCGGTGATGAACACCAAGGGCATCCCGGTCTCGCGCTGGATCGACGGTGTGCTCGAGGACAAGGACAAGGTGGCACAGAAGGACAACATCCGCGCGATGATTTTCTGGGGTCATGCGCCCAACTCGCAGACCCGCGGCCCGGAAATGAAGAAAGCCATGGAGAAACTGGACCTGATGGTGGTGGTCGACCCCTATCCCACCGTGTCGGCCGTCATGCACGACCGTAGCGATGGTGTCTATCTGCTGCCGGCCTGCACCCAGTTCGAAACCTACGGCTCGGTGACCGCGTCCAACCGCAGCTTCCAGTGGCGCGACAAGGTGATCGACCCGCTGTTCGAGTCGCTGCCCGACCACACCATCATGTACAAGCTGGCGAAGAAGCTGGGCATCGAGAAGGAGCTGTGCAAGCACATCAAGGTCAATGGCGACGAGCCGCTGATCGAAGACATCACCCGAGAATTCAACCGCGGCATGTGGACCATCGGTTATACGGGGCAGAGTCCCGAGCGGCTCAAGCTGCAACAGGCCAACTGGGGCACCTTCGACTTCACCTCGCTGGCCGCCGAGGGCGGACCCTGTGACGGCGAATACTATGGCCTGCCCTGGCCCTGCTGGGGCACACCGGAGATGAAGCACCCCGGCACGCCTAACCTCTATGACGGCAGCAAGCCGGTGGCCAAGGGCGGCCTGACTTTCCGAGCCCGCTTCGGTGTCGAGCGCAACGGCGTCAATCTGCTGGCCGAAGGGTTCTATTCCAAAGGCTCGGAAATCAAGGACGGTTATCCGGAGTTCACCGACAAGATGCTGAAGAAGCTGGGCTGGTGGAAGGATTTGACGCCAGAGGAACAGAAGGCCGCCGAAGGCCGCAACTGGAAGACCGACCTGTCCGGGGGCATCCAGCGCGTGGCCATCAAGCACGGTTGCGCGCCCTTCGGCAATGCCAAGGCGCGGGCGGTGGTCTGGACCTTCCCCGATCCGGTGCCGATACACCGCGAGCCGCTGTACACCAGCCGCCGTGATCTGGTATCGAAATATCCGACCTACGAAGACCGCAAGTCCTTCTGGCGCCTGCCGACGCGCTATGCATCGATTCAGGCTAAGGACTATGCCAATGACTTCCCGATCATCCTCACATCCGGCCGCCTGGTCGAATACGAGGGCGGTGGCGACGAAACCCGCTCCAACCCCTGGTTGGCGGAACTGCAGCAGCACATGTTCGCCGAGATCCATCCGCGCGACGCCAACAATGCCGGCGTTCGCGACAAGGATGACATCTGGGTGGAGACACCGGAAGGCAAGATTCGTGTCAAGGCGATGGTGACACGCCGGGTCAAGCCGGGCGTGGCCTTCCTGCCCTTCCACTTTGGCGGTGTCTTCGAAGGCAGGGACCTGCGTTCCAAATACCCGGAGGGTGCCGACCCCTACATTCTGGGCGAGGCCGCCAATACCGCAATGACCTATGGCTACGACTCGGTGACCCAGATGCAGGAAACCAAGTGCAGCCTGTGCCGCATACAAAAAGCCTGAGGAGACCGACATGGCAAGACTGAAATTCTATTGTGATGCCGAACGCTGCATCGAGTGCAATGGCTGCATTACCGCCTGCAAGAATGAAAACGATGTGCCTTGGGGCGTCAATCGTCGGCGGGTGGTCACCATCAAGGACGGAGAGCAGGGCGAGCGATCGCTGTCGGTGGCCTGCATGCATTGTTCCGACGCGCCCTGTGCGGCGGTATGTCCGGTGGACTGTTTCTACACCACCGAAGACGGTCTGGTACTGCATGACAAGGATATTTGCATCGGTTGTGGCTATTGCTTCTATGCCTGCCCCTTCGGCGCACCGCAGTTTCCTCAGGATGGCGCCTTTGCCAGTCGCGGCAAGATGGACAAGTGCACCTTCTGCGCCGGCGGCCCCGAGGAGAACGGCAGTTCCGCGGAATACAAGAAATACGGCCGCAATCGCCTGGCCGAAGGCAAGCTGCCGCTGTGCGCGGAAATGTGCGCCACCAAGGCGCTGTTGGCCGGGGATGCCAATGTCCTCGCCGACATCTACCGCGAACGGGTCATCTACCGCGCTTCCAGCAGCCTGCGCCGGGGTGTCGATCTGCAGAAGCAGAACCTGGGAGGAAACCCGGGTGCCGGCAGCTGAGGCACGCTGCCCGGGCGGCCGAGTGCCGCCCGGGTGCAGGCGTTTTCCGTCGTGGCGCTCCGCTGGCTGGCATGGGGCGCTCCCAGATCACCTTCGGGGGAGAGCATGAACGCATACGGCTTGTTGTGGGGGCTGTTGCTGGCCCTGTTGTCTACGGCCGCGCAGGCTCAGAACGATACGCCACCGCAGAGCGGCATCTGGATTCCGAATCCGGGTGCTGACCTGTGGAAGGCGGTGCGTCAGCGCGGTCAGCCGGAACCGTCCACCACCCAGGTTCAGGGCCTGGACAGCAATCAGCTGATCAATGTGGCGGGGGAGAAGTTTCGCGACTGGCGCCGCGAGCGTTTCATACGCTATGCCGCTTATCTGCTGGCGGGAGTTCCCGTCGTCATCCTGCTGTTCCACATGCTGCATGGCGCGATGAAACTGGAACCCAGCGGCAGGAAACTGCTGCGCTTCGATCTGTACGACCGGGTGGCGCACTGGTTGCTGGCCACGGTCTTCCTGTTCCTGGCCTTCACCGGCCTGCTTCTGTTGTTCGGTCGTTTCGTGATCGTGCCCTGGCTGGGACTGGACGCCTTCTCGCCGATCGCCAGCGCCAGCAAGGAAGGGCACAACCTGTTCGGGCCACTGTTTCTTGTGGCGCTGTTGTGGGTGTTCCTGCGGTTCGTGGCGCGCAATCTGCCGGCCTGGAGGGATATTGTCTGGTTGTTGAAAGGAGGTGGAGCCTTTGGCGGAAAACACCCCTCGGCCGGTTTCTTCAATGGAGGAGAAAAGCTCTGGTTCTGGTCGCTGGCGGTGTTCGGGCTGTTGCTGTCCCTGAGCGGCCTGCTGCTGGACTTTCCGTCCTACGCGCCAAGCCGCGAGTTGCTGGTACTGGCGCTGGTCGTTCATGGCGCCGCGGCCGTCATTCTTGTCGCTTTTTCCTTCGGGCATATCTACATGGGTACCGCGGGTGTGGAAGGCACCCTGGAAGGCATGCGCGATGGCACGGTGGATGCCAACTGGGCGCGCCAGCACCACGATCAGTGGTATGCCGAAATGGTCCGCGAGGGGCGGTTGGAAGCACTGTCTGAAGCGCAGGAAAACAGGGCCGAGACAACAACGGGACAACTCGAGGAGGGGCGCACATGACAGTTGCCGAACTGGTGGATGGACCACTGTGGACCGTTGCGCTGACCGTATTTGTTGCCGGCGTTGCCTGGCGACTGCTGGTGCTGATCGCTACCGGATGGAAAAGGGACCTGAGTCATCCGCGCAGTGGCTCTCTGGGCGGAGCCATTCGCGGAGTGGTCGGCCGTTTTCTTCCCAGTCAGGGCATGGCCGGCCGTTTGCGTTTGCACCTGGTGGCAGGCTACCTGTTTCATCTGGGTTTGTTTGCGCTGCTGTTCTTTGCGGCACCTCATGTGGATTTCTACCGCGATCGGCTGTTCGGCTTCGACTGGACTCCTCTGCCCCACTGGGCGTTTATTCTGGCTGCGGAAGCGGCTTTTCTGGGGCTGCTGATGTTGTGGCTCAATCGCGTGCTCAATCCGGTCACGCGTCTGATCTCGGAGAGCGGCGACCATGCGGCTTCGGTGCTGACCTTTCTGGTCATGCTGACCGGTTGCCTGGCCCTGGCGCGTTCTCATGAAACCCTGCGCCTGCTGCATTTTTTCGTGGTCGAACTGTTCATGATCTACTTCCCCTTCAGCCGTCTGATGCACAGCTTCACCTTCCTGCTGAGCCGTGCCGCGCAGGGCGCCCATTACGGCCGCCGTGGCGTCCGGGTCTGAACCCAACGGAGAACCGACCATGCCCGTCGACATGAACCTTTTTCGTGGCTTTGTCGAGCAGATTCGGCAATTGCCTGCGATGGCGCAACCCACCGACATGCCGGACCCGGACCGGGTCCGTGCCGCCAAGGCGGTGTTCGCCGACAAGCTGGATGCCCGGCTGGCCAGTCACCTCGATGCCTGCGTACATTGCGGTGTCTGTGCCGAGGCCTGCCACTACTATGTGCAGAGCGGCGATCCCCGCTATACGCCGATCCACAAGCTGGAACCGCTGATGCGCTACTGGCGTCGGGAGAAAGGACCGTTTGCCTGGCTGCAGCGGCTGATTACCCGCGACATCAGCGAGCAGGATCTGGAAGACTGGCAACCGCTGGTCTATGACAGCTGTACCGAATGCGGCCGCTGCAGCTTTGCCTGTCCACAGGGGGTGGATATCGCCTCGATGGTCGGGGTGATGCGTCAGGCGCTGGCCAAGGCCGGCCTGATCCCGGCAGGCCTGCGGGCGGTGGAGCAGGAGCAGGGCAGCCGCGGTACGGTATTCGGTGTCGGCGGCGAGCAGCTGATGGAGGCCGTCGAAGCCCTGCGTGCGCGCGGCTACGAGGTGCCGGTGGACAAGGAACAGGCCGAGGTGCTGGTGCTGAGTTCAACGCTGGACATTCTGCTGTTCACCGATGCGCTGGAATCCACGGTCAAGGTGATGAACCACCTGGGTGTCGACTGGAGCATCCATACCTGCGCCTTTGAAGGCGCCAATTTCGGCATGCTGTCGGGCTACGAAGAGGTGCAGAAGGCCGCTTCGGAACGCATCATACGCGAAGCCATCGGCTGCGGTGCTCGCGTCGTCATCATACCCGAGTGCGGGCATGCCTACCCGGCGATGCGGTGGGATGCGGCCAACGAACACGGCGAACCCCTGCCCTTCGATGTCATGGCGATTTCGGAATTCCTCGGCCGCGAAGTCATGGCGGGCCGGTTGAAACTCAAGTCTGGGCAACGGCGTCCGGTCACCTACCATGATCCCTGCAAGATCGGGCGCCACGGTGGCATTTTCGATGAACCGCGGGCGGTGCTCGAAGCGCTGGGCCTGGAGGTCCGCGAGATGCCGGTACACCATGAGATGAATTATTGCTGTGGCGGTGGCGCCGGACTGTTCCTGATCGATTCCGCCAAGAAAAACCGCGACCTGGGCTTCGACCTGAAGCGTGAACAGGTGGAGGCCACCGGAGCTTCAAGTCTGGTGACGGCCTGTGGCAGTTGCCGGCTCAATTTCCTGGCCGGAGCCGACCGCGTGCATTGGGATCGTGGCATCGAGAGTCTGGTCGAACTGGTGGGCGAGGCCATCGACGGCCCTGGCGGGGCCAGCTGAAACATCCCCCCGTCAATCGGGGCCGCTGCAGTCAACGGGCGACCTGTCGCAAGGCTTCGTCGTTGCAGTAGTCCGTCACGAAGCGGCACAGTGCCCGGTGATCGTTGAGGTCCAATAGCGGCAGCGGGCGCGGCAGATTGATCGGGGTATCGCTGGCGACAGCGATGATCTGCGGCATGCGGCCGCACAGCAGGGGACGCCCCATCGAGGGTCGGTGCAATTCGATCTTGGGAAACACCGCCTGCTTGAAGCCTTCCACCAGCAGCAGATCGAGCCGCTGCGGATCGACGATACCGATCAGCTCTTCCAGCGACGGTTCGTCGGCG
>JALSKD010000189.1 GCA_026989015.1 Gammaproteobacteria bacterium | reverse complement strand
GGTGGCCGATGCTCCGCCGGGCTGCTGTTTCGTCGTGATGACCCATGATCACCGGCTCGATCTGCGGCTGGCCGAGGCCATTCTGCGGCGCGATGACAGTTACTGGTTTGGCCTGATCGGATCGCGCAGCAAGCGCGCGCGTTTCGAACACCGCCTCCGAGACAAGGGCCTGGACCCCGATAGCCTGAAACGCATGACCTGTCCCATCGGCATTGCCGGCATGCACAGCAAGAAACCGCAGGCCATTGCGCTGGCGGTGGCCGCCCAGTTGCAGCAGTTGTTCGAGGCCGCAGGCGCGGCTCCGGAGACGGCCGCGGACGCGCGAGCAGCGGTATGAACGACGCACCGACCGCACGCCTCGAACTGCGCGGCATCACCAAGACCTATCCGTCGGTAGTGGCCAACGACCGTGTGTCACTGAAGGTGATGCCCGGCGAGATCCATGCCGTGCTTGGCGAGAACGGCGCCGGCAAGAGCACGCTGATGAAGGTCATCTATGGCGTGACCCATCCCGGCGCAGGAGAGATCCTGTGGGAAGGCGAGCGGGTGCGGATCCGCAATCCGGCCCATGCGCGGGCACTGGGCATCGGCATGGTGTTCCAGCATTTCTCGCTGTTCGAAACGCTGACGGTGGTCGAGAATGTGGCGCTGGCGCTGGAACTTTCCGGCGATCTGGGACTGCTGGCACGGCAGATCGAGCAGGTATCGGAGAAATACGGCCTGCCGGTGGACCCGCGCCGGCGGGTGCATGCGCTGTCGGTGGGCGAGCGCCAGCGGGTGGAGATCATCCGCTGTCTGCTGCAGAAGCCGAAGCTGCTGATCATGGACGAACCCACCTCGGTGCTGACGCCCGGCGCGGTGCAGAAACTGTTCGAGACCCTGCGTCAGCTGGCTGCCGAGGGGTGCAGCATTCTCTATATCTCCCACAAGCTCGACGAGATTCAGCAGCTGTGCCATGTGGCCACCGTGCTGCGCGACGGCCGGGTAACCGGCGAGTGCGTTCCCGCCAACGAGACGCCCGAATCCATGGCGCGGCTGATGATCGGCAAGGCGCTGCCGGTGCCCGAACTGCGGCCACACAGCCCCGGCGCACCGCGCCTGCAGGTGGCCGGACTGTCGCGGGACAGCGATGACCCCTTCGGCGTCGAACTGCAGGACATTCACCTCGATGTCCGCGCCGGCGAAATCGTCGGCATTGCCGGTGTTTCCGGCAATGGGCAGAAGGAGTTGCTGCTGGCGCTGTCCGGCGAGGAACCGCTGGCCGAGCGTTATCCGATCCGCATCGATGGCGTCGAGGCCGGGCGGATGGGGCCGCGCGCGCGCCGCCGTCTCGGGCTGGGTTTCGTGCCGGAAGAGCGGCTGGGCCGCGGCGCGGTGCCGTCGCTGTCGCTGGCCTTCAACGGCCTGCTCACGGCCCACGGCCAGGGCCTGCTGAGGCACGGGCTGATCCGTTTCGCTGCGATGCGTGCCTTTGCCCGGCGCTGCATCGAACGCTTCGATGTGCGCTGTGGCGGTGCCGAGGCGGCGGCCCGCTCGCTGTCCGGCGGCAACCTGCAGAAATTCATCATGGGCCGCGAGATCCTGCAATCTCCGGGCGTGCTGATCGTGGCCCAGCCCACCTGGGGCGTGGATGTGGGCGCCGCCGCCTTCATCCGCCAGCAGCTGATCGATCTGGCGGCGAGCGGTACGGCCATTCTGGTGATTTCCGAGGAACTGGAGGAACTGTTCGAGATCTGCGACCGGCTGATGGTGATCGCCGGAGGGCGGCTGTCGCCGAGCCGGCGGGTGAGTGAGACCAGCATCGAGGAGATCGGTCTGTGGATGAGCGGCCTGTGGCCCGGTGCGGACGGTCAGGCGACAGTGGAGCGAGCCGATGCTGCGTCTTGAACCCCGCGCCGATGCCTCGCGGCTGATGCGCTATCTGTCGCCACTGATCGCGGTGGCGTTGATGCTGATCGGCGGACTGGCCCTGTTCGCGGCGCTGGGCAAGGATCCGCTGGAGGGTTTCCGCGTCTATTTCCTCAACCCGCTGCGTGACCTCTATGGCCTGTCGGAGTTGTTGCTCAAGGCAACGCCGCTGATGCTGATCGCCATGGGCCTGTCGGTGGGGTTCCGCGCCAATGTGTGGAACATCGGCGCGGAAGGCCAGTTCATCATGGGTGGTGTCGCGGCCAGCGCCATCGCGCTGTATTTCATCGAGTCCGACAGCGGCTGGGTGTTGACGGGGATGGTGCTGGCGGGCGCACTCGGCGGCATGGCCTGGGCGGCGATTCCGGCCTTTCTGCGTACCCTGTTCAATACCAACGAGATCCTCACCTCGCTGATGCTGGTCTATATCGCCCAGCTGGCGGTGTCCTGGCTGGTGCACGGGCCGATGATCGACCCGGACGGTTTCGGCTTTCCGCAATCGAAGATGTTCGAGGATTCGGCACTGCTTCCGGAGCTGCTCGGCGGCACCCGGCTCAATGCCGCCTTTCCGATGGCGCTCACCGCGCTGGGCCTGGGCTATGTGTTCCTGCAGCGCAGCTTCATGGGTTTCCAGATGCGGGTGGCCGGAGAGTCGGAGCCGGCGGCGCGTTATGCCGGTTTTGCCGCCCGGCGCATGATCTGGGTGGGTTTTCTGGCGGGAGGGGCGCTGGCCGGCATCGCCGGCATGGCCGAGGTGGCCGGCCCGATGGGGCAGCTGACGACCCATCTGTCGAACAACTACGGCTTCGCGGCGATCATCGTCGCCTTCATCGCGCGGCTCAACCCCGTCGGCATCTTTTTCGCCAGTCTGCTGATGGCGCTGCTGTATCTGGGCGGTGAGCAGGCCCAGCAGTATCTGGGGCTGCCGTCGTCGATCTCCAATGTGTTCCAGGGATTGCTGCTGCTCTGCCTGCTGGGCGCGGATGTCCTGATCAATTACCGGCTGCGCTGGAAACCCGCGGAGGCCGGCTGATGGACGGCAACATCATCACATCGATCCTGTTCGCCACGGTCGTGGCTGGCACGCCGCTGATCATCGTTGCCCTGGGCGAACTGGTGGTGGAGAAATCCGGAGTGCTCAATCTCGGTGCCGAGGGAATGATGTCGGTGGGCGCGATTGCCGCCTTTGCGGTTACCCTGCACAGCGGCAATCTGTGGCTGGGGGTCGGCGCCGGGATGCTGGCAGGGGTGGCGATGGCGTTGCTGTTCGCCTTCGTTGCACTGACCCTGCTCGGCAACCAGGTGGCCACCGGGCTGGCGCTGTCCATCCTCGGCGTGGGGTTGGCCGCGTTCATCGGCAAGCCCTACGAGTCGGAGGTGCTGCAGGCGGTGCCGCCGATCCGCATTCCCTTTCTGGCCGACATTCCGGTGATCGGCGAAGCCCTGTGGAACCAGCAGTCGCTGGTGTATTTCTCCTGGATCCTGTTCTGGGCCGTGCTGTGGTTCCTGTTCCGCAGCCGCGCCGGGCTGGTGCTGCGGGCGGTGGGCGAGTCGCCGTCCTCGGCCCATGCCATCGGCTACCCGGTGATCCGCATCCGCTATCTGGCCACCCTGTTCGGTGGCGCCATGGCCGGACTGGGCGGTGCCTTCCTGTCGGTGTTCTATACCCCGTTGTGGGTGGAGGGCATGGTGGCCGGCCGTGGATGGATCGCCGTGGCGCTGGTAGTATTCGCCACCTGGCGGCCGTTGCGGGTGCTGCTCGGCGCCTATCTGTTTGGCGGGGTGATGGTGTCGCAACTGTTCATTCAGGGTTCAGGGCTGGACATCAACATGCCATCGCAGTTCCTGTCGTCGCTGCCCTACTGGGCGACCATCATCGTGCTGGTGATGATCTCGCGCAACCGCAACCTGGTGCGGCTCAACGCACCGGTTTCGCTGGGCCAGCCGTTCAAGCCGGAATCCTGATACCGATTTTACCAACAACACGATCCATCGATCACAAAGAGGGCAAGACCATGAAGACACGCATCCAACGATTCATCACCGCCGGCCTGCTGGCGACCCTGGCCGGCTTCTCCGGCGCCGCGGCCGCCGCAGAGCCGGCGAGCATCGGCTTCATCTATGTATCGCCGATTGGCGATGCCGGTTGGACCTACCAGCACGACCAGGGCCGCCAGGAAATGGAGAAGAACCTGGCCGGCAAGGTGAAGACCCACTATGTCGAGAATGTCGCCGAGGGCGCCGATGCCGAACGGGTCATCCGCGAGATGGCCGAACGCGGCGACAAGGCCATCTTCGCCACCAGCTTCGGTTACATGAACTACATGCTCAAGGTGTCGAAGAAATACCCCAAGACCGCCTTCCTGCATGCCACCGGTTACAAGATGGGCAAGAACATGGGTATCTACAACGCCCGTTTCTACCAGGGCCGTTATGTGGCGGGTGTGATCGCCGGGGAGATGAGCAAGAGCAACAAGCTTGGCTATGTGGCTGCCTTCCCGATCCCCGAGGTGTTGCAGGGCATCAACGCCTTCATCAAGGGCGCGCGCAGTGTCAACCCCGAGGCCACGTTGAGCGTGATCTGGGTGAATTCCTGGTATGACCCGGGCAAGGAGCGCGAAGCGGCGTTGACACTGATCTCCCAGGGTGCGGATGTGGTCACCCATCACACCGATTCCACCGCCGTGGTACAGGCCGCCGAGGAGAAAGGCGTGTACGCCATCGGCTACCACTCCGACATGTCCAAGTACGGTCCCAACGCGCACCTGACCGCAGTCACCCATCACTGGGGCGACTACTACACCAAGGTGGTCGAGCAGGTGCTGGCGGGCACCTGGAAGCCGGAGAGCTTCTGGGGCGGCTACAAGGAAGGCATGATCCGTCTGGCACCGCTCAATCCGGTGATTCCCGAGGCCTTGCAGAAGCGCGTAGCGCAGATGGAAGCTGACCTCAAGGCCGGTACCCTCAAGCCCTTCGCCGGTCCGGTCGTGACCCAGGACGGCAAGACTCTGGTCAAGGCGGGCGAGGTGATGTCCGATCATGATCTGGAGAAGATGAACTACTACCTCGAAGGCGTGACCAGCAAGCTGCCGAAGAAGTAATCCAGCGGCCCGGCCGCAGCGGCTCAATCTCGGGCCGTTTGCGTCCGGGCCTTTTTCCGTCCACTGACCGCCACGGATTCCGATGGAAGCCTATCTGTTCGACTGGGCCGAGTTGCTGTTGCGCTGGTTGCACCTGATTGCCGGCGTGGCCTGGATCGGCGCCTCCTTCCATTTCGTCATGCTCGACTGTTCGCTGCAGCCCCCGCAGCGTGAGGAAGACCGCAACCGCGGTGTGTTCGGCGAGCTGTGGGCAGTGCACGGCGGGGGCATCTACCACAGCGAGAAATACCTCGCCGGGCCCCGCGACCGTCCGCTGCCCGAGCGGCTGCACTGGTCGATGTGGGAGGCCTACACCACCGGCCTGTCGGGTTTTTCCCTGCTGGTGCTGATCTACTGGATGGGGGCCGAGACCTGGCTCATCGATCCCTCGCTCAACGACTGGACAGCGCCGCAGGCGGTGGCCGCCAGCGCGCTGGTACTGGCCGGTGGCTGGCTGGTCTATGACCTGCTGTGCCGCTGGCTGGGCGAACGGGAAGGCGTGCTGGCGCCGGTCCTGCTGCTGCTGACCGGCGCAGTCAGTTGGGGACTGTTTCAGGCTTTCCAGCCGCGTGCCGCGGCGTTGCATCTGGGTGCGATGCTGGGCACGATCATGGTATGGAATGTGTTTTTCCACATCATACCCGGGCAGCGCAGGATGCTGGCCGAGATCCGCGCCGGAATGACGCCGAATCCGCGCTACGGGCGCATCGGCAAGCAGCGTTCGGTGCACAACACCTATTTCACGCTGCCGGTGCTGCTGGTGATGATCAGCAACCATTATCCGCTGCTGTGGAGTCATGACCAGGGCTGGCTGTCGCTGTTTCTGCTGGCCTTCGCCGGCGTGCTGATCCGCCAGTTCTTCGTGTTGCGCCATTCCGGGCGCCGGCTGTGGCGCCTGCCGCTGCTGGCCTTGGTGGTGATCGGTGGCCTCATCGCCTGGTTGCGGCCTGAAGCGCCGGCGGTAGCGGAGCCTGTGCCTGACGCTGAGGCGCTGCGAATACTCGATGCCCGCTGCGTGGCCTGCCATGCGGCACGCCCCACCCAGCCCGGGTTCAGCCAGCCACCGAAAGGCATTCGGCTGGAAACCCTGGATCAGGCCGGGATGCAGGCCGCCCGCATTGTGCAGACGGTGTCCAGCGGGTACATGCCGCTGGGCAACCTCACCGGCATGACGGAAGATGAACGGGCGCGGTTGCTGGCCTGGTTGCGGCAACAGGAGGAGAACGGATCACCATGAACATGAAGGCCTTTCGCGGCGAGATCGTGGATTTCACCGGTGACCCCGGCGATGGCGCCCATGCCCTGCGGCATTTCAGTGATGGCCTGCTGTTCGTCAGCGGCGGGCGGGTGCAGGCGGTGGGTGAATATGCGGCGCTGGAGGCCGATCTGGACGATTCGGTCGAGCTGATCGATTGCCGGGGAAAGCTGATCCTGCCCGGCTTCATCGATGCCCATGTCCACTACGCGCAGACCGATATCATCGCCAGCCGGGGCGCGGATCTGCTCGACTGGCTGAAGCGTTATACCTTTCCGGCCGAAGCTGCCTTTGACGACCCGCAACGGGCCGCCGACACCGCGCGGTTCTTCTGCCGCGAGCTGTTGCGCAACGGCACCACCACGGCGCTGGTGTTCGCCACCGTTCATCCGGCATCGGTGGATGCGGTGTTTGCCGAGGCCGAGCGGCTGGACATGCGGCTGATTGCCGGCAAGGTGCTGATGGACCGTAACGCACCGGAGTATCTGTGCGATACCCCCGCCTCCGGCTTTGAGCAGTCGGCGCAGCTGATCGAGCGCTGGCACGGCCGCGGCCGGCTGGGCTATGCGATCACCCCCCGCTTCGCACCCACTTCCAGCGACGAACAGCTGGAACTGGCGGGCCTGTTGTGGCGGGAAAACCCGACCGCCTGGCTGCAGTCCCATGTCGCCGAAAACCCGGACGAACTGCGCTGGGTGGCCGAGCTTTTTCCCTGGAGCCGCAGCTACCTGGATGTCTATGACCATTTCGGCCTGCTCGGCGAGCGGGCGGTCTATGCCCACTGCATCCATCTCGATGAACAGGACCGCCAGCGCCTGGTCGAGACCGCGACCACAGCCGCCTTCTGTCCGACTTCCAACCTGTTCCTCGGCAGCGGTTTGTTCGACTACAGTGACGCGCGCGCCCGCGGACAGTCGCTGGCCTGGGGCAGCGATGTCGGCGGCGGTACCAGTTTCAGCCTGTTGCGGACTTTGGCCGAAGGCTACAAGGTGGCCCAGTTGGGCGGACAGGGGCCGGGTGCGGCCGAAGCCTTCTACGGGCTGACCCTGGGTGCGGCCCGCGCCCTGCAACTGGATGACCGCATCGGCAATTTTGAACCGGGCCGCGAAGCGGATTTTGTCGTCATCGATCCCGCTGCCAGCGCGCTGCTGGCGCGGCGCATGGAAGGCTGCGACGGCCTCGAAGAACGGCTGTTTGCGCTGATGATGCTGGGCGACGACCGCTGCATCGACTCCACCTGGCTGATGGGTGAATGCCGTTACCACCGGGAGGACGCCCCGTGAGCCGGCTGTTGATCGAGAATGCTCGCGTGCTGGTCACCATGGACGCGCAGCGCCGGGAGATCGCCAACGGTGGGCTGCTGATCGAAGGACCGCAGATTCTGCGAGTCGATGACAGCGATGCCCTGCGCCGCTGGATGGCGCAGCAGGGCATTACGGCAGATGACAGGATCGATGCCCGCGGCTGCGTGCTGCTGCCGGGGCTGGTCAATGGACATCATCATCTCTATCAGACGCTGACCCGGACCCTCGGCACCGCCGGAGGGCTGTCGCTGTTCGACTGGCTGCGGCTCCTGTACCCGGTGTGGGGACAGATGGACCCCGAGTGCGTGCAGGTCAGTGCCCGCCTGGGGCTGA
>JALSKD010000188.1 GCA_026989015.1 Gammaproteobacteria bacterium | reverse complement strand
CAGCCGCGCGCGGTTGCGGGCATAGTCGCCGGCATGATCCGGGTCGAGCCGGCTCAGCCGCTCGGCGATGATGCCGGCGATGCGGATGTCGTCGCGTGGTGACAACCACAGATGGGCGTTGCCTTCGTGCGCATGCTCGTGGTCATCGCCCTCCTCGCCGCCTTGTTCCGATGGGGTGTCTTCGTGGGTGTCTTCGGGGTGCAACAGGGGCAGCAACTGCAGCCGACTGGCCCCGGCGGGCAGGCTGTTGCCGAGCCGGGCCAGTCCGGTCTCGAAGTCGTCGCTGATCCACATCAGCAGGTCCGCCCGTTGCAGCTTTTCGAGCTGGGACGGCCGCAATTGAAAATGGTGGGGCGATTGCCGGCTGTCGAGCAACACATCGGCCTCGCCGATGCCCTGCATCAGTTCGTTGGCGATCAGTTGCAGCGGACGGATCGAGGTCAGCACGCGGGGCGAGGCGGCGTGGGCAGAGGTGGTGGCGAGCAACAGAAACAGAAGCAGGAAACGGGTCATGGCGGAGGGTGAGCTGTCGGAGGGTGAGGCAATACATTACTATACCACCCATGTCGTTACGCCCTTCGTCCGTTTCAAGCCCCCTGATTCGCGTCCGTGACCTTCGCTACCGCATTGGCGAGCGAGTGATCCTCGAGGACATCGACTTCGAGATACTGCCCGGACAGATCACCACCGTGATCGGGCCCAACGGGGCCGGCAAGTCATCGCTGATCAAGATCGTGATCGGCCTGGAACGGCGCTTCCAGGGCGAATTGTGGCGCCGCCCGGGACTGCGCATGGGCTATATGCCTCAGAAATCGCAGATCAATCCGTTGACGCCCTTGACCGTGCAGCGGCTGATGACATTGACGCGGCCGGCCAGCGAGAGCGAGATCCGCGCCGCGCTGGAGCGTACCGGCGTGGGCGGGCTTGCGGCCTGTGCGGTCAGCGGACTGTCCGGCGGCGAGCTGCAACGGGTGATGCTGGCGCGGGCCGTGCTCGGCAAGCCGGATCTGCTGGTCCTCGACGAGCCCACCGCCGGGGTGGATGTCCGTGGCGAGGCCCGGCTTTACGAATTGATCGCCGAGCTGCGTGACGAAACCGGCTGTGCGGTGCTGATGGTGTCCCATGACCTGCATCTGGTGATGTCCAAGACTGACCAGGTACTGTGCCTCAACCGCCATCTGTGCTGTTCCGGGCAGCCGGAGCAGGTGAGCCGGCACCCGGAATACCTGGCGCTGTTCGGTGAGCAGGCCGATGCGTTGGCGGTCTATACCCACCGCCACGACCATGACCACGATGCCTGTGGCGACTGCGTGCACCGCCATGACTGATCCGCTCGACGATTTCCTGTGGCGCGCCGCGCTGGCCGGGGTGATGATGGTGCTGGTGGCCGCGCCGATGGGTTGCCTGATGGTCTGGCGGCGGCTGTCCTTTCTCGCCGATACCCTGGCCCACGCTTCGGTGCTCGGGGTGGGTATCGCGCTGGCTCTGGCCTGGCAGCCCTTGCCCGGCGTGCTGCTGGTGCTGCTGGCGATCATGGCGCTGTTGCTGTTTTCCGGGCGTCATGGCCAACGCTTGTCGGAAGTGCAGCTGGCCATTCTTTCCTACAGCGGCCTGGCCGGAGGCGTGTTGCTGCTGGGCCTGTTCGGTTCCGCGAGCATCAGCCTGGAAGCCCTGCTGTTTGGCGACCCGCTGGCCACCTCGCGGCAGGATCTGGCGGTGATGGCCGTTACCGTGGCCGTGCTCGGCAGCCTGCTGATCCATCACTGGCGGGCCTTTGTCGCGGTGTCGGTCAGCCCCGAGATCGCACAGGCCGAGGGCATTCCGGTGCAGAAAATGCAATTGCTGCTGTACCTGATGATCGCGCTGATGATCGCGGTGCTGATGAAGATCATGGGCGTGCTGCTGATCGGCGCCATGCTGGTGATTCCCGCGCAGGCGGTGCGGGTGTGGGCGCGCAGCCCGGAACAGCAATTGGCCGGTGCCTTCGTGACGGGTCTGCTGGCGCTGGGCTGCGGACTGTGGCTGTCCTGGCATTACGATTTGCAGACCGGGCCGGCCATCGTCATCGCCGCGGCGGGCTGGCTGCTGTTGGCGCGGGCAACAAAGGCGTTGACCTGAGACGGGCCAGGCTATAGAATCTGCGCCCTTTTTCGAGATCGGTTTGGAGTAAACAGAATGTACGCTGTCATCGCTACAGGCGGAAAACAGTATCGTGTCACCGAAGGTGAGACGCTCAAGGTGGAAAAGATCGCAGCCGACGAGGGTGCCGAGATCGAAATCGATCAGGTGCTGATGGTGGCCGATGGCGACAACATCCAGGTCGGCACTCCGGTTCTCGACAGCGGCAAGGTCAAGGCCCGCGTCAAGTCACACGGTCGTGGCAAGAAGGTCGAGATCATCAAGTTCCGCCGGCGCAAGCACCACCGCAAGCAGATGGGCCACCGCCAGAGCTTCACCGAAATCGAAATCACCAAGATCCAGGCCTGAGCCGGATCCCGTACGAAACAGGAAGGTAGACAACCATGGCACACAAGAAAGCGGCGGGTTCCACCCGCAACGGTCGTGACTCCCAGTCCAAGCGCCTCGGCGTGAAGAAGTTCGGCGGCGAGGCAGTCGTGGCCGGCAACATCATCGTGCGCCAGCGCGGCACCAAGTTCCACCCCGGCGACAATGTCGGCTGTGGCAAGGACTACACCCTCTACGCCAAGGCCGACGGCAAGGTCGAGTTTCGCGTCAAGGGCAAGAACAACCGTACCTTCGTCAGTGTCGTGCCGGCCGCCTGAGCCTCGGCGACACGGACCCGAAAACCCGCTGCGGCGGGTTTTTTTGTGCCCGAAAGTTCCCCTGGCGGTCAGGAAACACGGCATCATTTGATCTGGAGCGCTTGTTTTCGGGGTTTGTGGAACCATTTAAGTGATTGATACTCTTAGGGATCCATCACTTATCCACAACCGAGGAACCGAACTTGTCGAACCAAAGCCGTTTCCAGGCGCTCCGCGAAGCCGTCGAGCGTGAAATCATCGGCCAGCCGAAGCTGGTCAACCGGCTGCTGATCGCCCTGCTGGCGGACGGTCACCTGCTGGTGGAAGGTGCGCCGGGCCTGGCCAAGACCCGGGCCATCAAGGTGCTCAGCGATTGCATCGAGGGCGACTTTCACCGCATCCAGTTCACGCCGGACCTGCTGCCCGCCGACCTCACCGGAACCGACATCTACAGCCCGCAGGAAGGCAGTTTCCATTTCCAGCGCGGCCCGCTGTTCCACAACCTGATTCTTGCCGACGAGATCAACCGCGCTCCGGCCAAGGTGCAGTCGGCGCTGCTCGAGGCGATGGCGGAACGGCAGATCACCGTGGGCGCACAGACTTATCACCTGCCGGCCCTGTTCATGGTCATGGCGACCCAGAATCCGATTGAGCAGGAGGGCACCTATCCCTTACCCGAAGCCCAGCTCGACCGCTTCCTGATGCATGTGACCATCGATTATCCCGACCCCGAGTCGGAGTTGAAGATCCTGCGCCTGAATCGCGAGGAAGCCCACCGTCCGGTGGACGGCGAGCCGGTGATCCCGCCGCTGCAACTGACCCAGGAACAGCTGTTCGCATCGCGCATCGAGGTGCTGGACATTCACATGAGCGAGGCGCTGGAACAGTACCTGCTGCAACTGGTGGTGGCGACCCGCGATCCCTCACCTTATGGTGAGGATCTGGCAAACTGGGTCGAGTTCGGCGCCAGCCCGCGGGCGACGATCGCCCTCGACCGTTGCGCCCGTGCCCATGCCTGGCTCGACGGGCGCGAGTTCGTCACCCCCGACGACATCCAGGCAGTGGCGCATGATGTATTGCGTCACCGCATCATCCTCAGTTTCGAGGCCGAAGCCGAGGGGGTCGGTGCCGACCGTTTCATCACCGCCTTGCTGGACCGGGTGGCCGCGCCCTAGATGTCAGGGAGTCTGTCACCACAGCTCGACGGCATCGTCGCCGTCAGCCAGAGTCATCTGATCGGCTTGCGTGCCGTGGCGCCCAGCGCCGCGATGCGGCCAAGTCTGGCGCGCGCCAACATGAGCGGACAGTACCTGTCCGCCTTCAAGGGGCGCGGCATGGAATACGACGAATCCCGCCCCTATGAACCGGGTGACGATATCCGCAACATGGACTGGCGGGTCACTGCGCGTACCGGAAAGCCCCACTCCAAGCTGTTCCGTGAGGAACGCGAACGGCCGGTGCTGTTGTGGAGCGATTTTCGCCACAGTCTGGTCTTCGGCACCCGCCACTGCTTCAAATCGGTGCGCGCCGCGGAGGCCGCGGCATTGCTGGCCTGGCAGGCAGTGGCGCGGGGCGACCGGGTGGGCGGGCTGCTGTTTGCCGACGGCCGTCACCTGGAACTGCGGCCCGGGCGCGGCAAGCATTCGGCGCTGCGCCTGATGAAATACCTCGCCGAATTTTCGCAACAGGCCTTCGATGCCCTGCGCTCCGGCAACAGGCCGCAGAACGCCGGCGAAGGCGAGCATGCCCTCAACCGCCTGGCCCAGGTGGCGCGCCCCGGAAGCCTGGTCTATCTGATCAGCGATTTCCGCGACATCACGCCGGCGCTGGAATCCACCCTCTACCGCATCGGAAGGCACAGTGAAGTGGTGCTGCTCGAGGTGCATGACCCGCTGGAAGCGGAACTGCCGCCGGCCGGTGTCTACCGGGTGACCGATGGTCGGGAAGAGGCCGAGATCGATACCTCGCTGCCGCGGGCGAGGCAGGCCTATCATCGCCAGTTCGAGGAGCGCCTGTCGCGCGTCGAACGGCTGGCCCTGAAAAGCGGTGCGCGGCTGTTGACCCTGTCCACCGCCGAGGACGATGCCGCCGGTAGCCTGTGGCGTCAACTGCAGGCGGGAGGGATGCGCCATGGCTGATTCCGCAGGCGGTATCGTTGATCCGGCAGCCCTGCCGCTGCGCGACATCCATCTGCCGCCGCCGGTGTCCTGGTGGCCGCCGGCGCCCGGCTGGTGGCTGTTGCTGGGCCTGTTGCTGCTGCTCGCCGTGGGCGTGGTGTGGATGGCGCGCCGCCGTCGCCGTTCCCGGCTGCGCACCGAGGCCCGGCAAGCGCTGAAGGCCCTGCGGGCGGACTGGCGGCGGCAATCCGATGCGCTGCGCCTGGCGCGCGAGTTGTCGTTGCTGTTGCGCCGCATCGGTATCAGCCTGCTGGGGCGGAACGGATTCAGCGGCCTCACCGGACGCGAGGAGATCGACGCCCTCAACCGCCTTGTCGATGACGACCACCGCCTGCCGCCGGAACTGGGCGACTGGCTGCGTACCGCGCCCTACCGTCCTCGGGCGGGTGAGGATGCGCAGCGCCTGGAGGCCTGGCTGGATACGGTGGAGCACTGGATCGATGCCCTGCCGAAGCAATCGGGAGGCGCATCATGATCGAATGGCAATGGCCCTGGGCGCTGGCGCTGCTGCCGCTGCCCTGGCTGATCCGCTGGCTGCTGCCGCCGCTGCCGCGGCCGCCAATGGCCGCGCTTCGGGTACCGGATCTTCGCGATTTCAGGCGCGCCAGCAGCGAGGCGCAGCATGGCAGGCGCGGCCGGTGGTTCGACCATCTGTGGCTGTTGCTGATCTGGCTGCTGCTGCTGGCGGCGCTGGCGCAGCCCAAATGGATCGGCGAAGCCGTCAGCCTGCCGGTCAGCGGTCGTGACCTGATGCTGGCGGTGGACCTGTCGGGGTCGATGCAGACCGAGGATTTCGTCATCAACAGCGTGCCGGTGGACCGGCTGACCGCCACCAAATATGTGGCCAGTGATTTCATCGAGCGGCGCAAGGGCGACCGCATCGGGTTGATCCTGTTCGGCCGCAAGGCCTACCTGCAGGCGCCGCTGACCTTCGATCGCAAGACCGTGGCACAACTGCTGATGGAGGCGCAGATCGGCATGGCGGGCAAGGAAACCGCCATCGGCGACGCCATCGGGCTGGCCATAAAACGGTTGAGAAACAAGAAGGAGGGCAGCCGGGTGCTGATTCTGATCACCGATGGTGCCAATACCGCCGGCGAGATCAGCCCGCTCAAGGCGGCCGATCTGGCGGCCCGCAACGGCTTGAAGATCTACACCATCGGTATCGGTGCCGACGAGATGCTGCGCGAGTCCTTTTTCGGTCTGCAACGCATCAATCCCTCGGCGGAACTCGACGAGAAAACCCTGAAAGCCATCGCCGAAAAGACGGGCGGCCGCTATTTCCGCGCACGGGATACCGCCGAACTGGAACAGATCTACCGGATCCTCGATGAGCTGGAGCCGGTCAAGGTGGAGGAAAAAACCTTCCGCCCGCAGAAATCCCTGTATGACTGGCCTCTGGGCCTGGCCCTGTTGCTGGCGCTGTTCCATGCGCTGTACCGCCTGTGGCCGGAAGCGAGGGCAATGAAGAACGGAACATGATGACACTGATCGAACACTTCCACTGGATCCGCCCGCTGTGGCTGTGGGCGCTGCTGCCGTTGGCATTGCTGCTGTGGCTGGGCTGGCGTTACGGCCAGCGCGGGCGCGGCTGGAGCGCGGTGGTGGACCCCCGTCTGCTGCCTTGGCTGCTGGTAGGCCAGGGCGGCCGCAACCGCTTCTGGCCGCTGGCCTACTGGGGCCTGCTCGGAACGCTGGTGGTGGTGGCGCTGGCCGGACCCGCGTGGAAAAAGCTGCCGACCCCGGTCTATCAGCGTTCCAGTGCCCTGATCGTCGCGCTGGATCTGTCGGCCTCGATGAATGCCGAGGACATCAAACCCAGTCGCATCGCCCGGGCACGACTCAAGCTCATCGACCTGCTCGAACAGCGCCGCCGGGTCAGTGGCCAAACCGCGCTGATCGCCTTTGCCGGTACCGCCTACACGGTGACCCCGCTGACCGACGATGTGCGCACCATCGAATCGATGGTCTCCAGTCTTTCGCCGGAAATCATGCCCGCCCAGGGCAGTCGCGCCGATCGCGCCATCGACAAGGCCCGTGAACTGCTGGCCAATGCCGGGCTGCAGCAGGGCGACCTGCTGCTGATCACCGACGGACTCAGCCATCGTGCCCAGGCCCGCCTGCTGGGTATGGAGCTGGACGGATTGCGCGTCTCGGTGATGGGCGTCGGCACCCCGCAAGGCGCGCCCATTCCCGACCGCAACGGCGGCTTTGTCAAGAACCGCAAGGGTGAGATCGTCATCGCCCGCCTCGACGAAGCCCCGCTGCGGCAACTGGCACGGAAGGGGGGCGGTCTGTACACCCGAATGCGGGTCGACGACGCGGATCTGCACGCCTTGCAACAGCTGATCGAACAGCCGCTGCAGGTTTCGGAAACCCGGCGCAAGGCCGATTTCCAGGCCGACCGCTGGCGCGAGGAGGGCCCCTGGTTGCTGCTGTTGATCCTGCCTCTGGCCGCGTTGGCCCTGCGCCGGGGCTTTGTGATCGGCCTGCTGGTTGCCCTCTGGCTGGCACCCATGCCCGGCGGCTTGTGGGCGGCCGGTGATGCGCCAGCGACAGCGCAGCAGGTGGACGGGGATGGCGGCTGGCAGCGTTGGCTGCTCACCCCCGACCAGCGCGCCGAACGGGCGCTGCGGCAGGGCGAGGTCGACAAGGCCGAGGCGTTGTTCGAACGCCCCGACTGGAAAGCCGCCGCGGCCTACAAGGCCGGACGCTATGACGAAGCGGCCCGGCTGCTCGAAAAGCTGCCGGACGATGACCCCGATACGCTCTACAACCGGGCCAATGCACTGGCTCGCAGCGGCCGTCTCGAAGCCGCATTGGAAGTCTATGACAAGGCCCTGAAACTGCGCCCCGATGACGAGGATGCACGCTACAACCGGGCTCTGGTCGAGGAGGCCCTGAAGATGCGGCAAAAGCAGAATCAGCAAGGCCAGAACCCGCAGGGCCAGAATCAGCAAGGCCAGAATCAGCAAGGCCAGAATCAGCAAGGCCAGAATCAGCAAGGCCAGAATCAGCAAGGCCAGAATCAGCAAGGCCAGAATCAGCAGGGCCAGAATCAGCAGGGCCAGAATCAGCAGGGCCAG
>JALSKD010000187.1 GCA_026989015.1 Gammaproteobacteria bacterium | reverse complement strand
CGATGCGGTCGAAGCAGGCGCGCTCGTCGATCTGCGGCGGTACCGGGTGCTGCAGCAGAATGCCGTGCACATCGGGGTTGGCGTTGAGCTGGTCGATTTCCTCGATCAGGGTGCGGGTGTCGATACCGGCATCGAGATTGAGCTGGATCGATCCCATGCCTACCCGCTCACAGGCATTGCCCTTCATCCGCACATAGGTAGCGGACGCCGGGTCATCGCCGACCAGGATGGTGGCGAGGATCGGGGTGATGCCGTCGGTATGTTGCTTGATGCGCTCGACGCGCTCGGCAAGAAGGGTTTCGATGCGCCGTGAAAGCGCCTTGCCGTCGAGGAGTATGGGTTCGGCCATGAGTCGGGAGTCCGTAGAAAAAGGCGGGTATTATAAGGGAAGCTCGGATCAATTCGAGTATACCTCTGGCCCACAGGGCGCGCTCGAATGGATCAGAGCTGCTTCAGGCTGAGGTTACAGGGTTTTCTGCCAGAATTCGGCCTGACCCTGCGCCGGGTCAAGACGGTAGGGTTCGAAACCGGCCTTGCGGTAACTGGCATGGGCGGCGGCATTGCCGGACAGCACTTCCAGGGTCAGCTTGCAGCAGCCCCGCTCGCGGGCGATACGCTCCAGTTCAGCGATCATACGGCGCGCCAGTCCGCGGTTGCGCGCTTGCGGTGCGACATAGAGGTCGTGGATGTTGAACAGCGGCCTGCAGCAGAAGGTGGAGAAGCCTTCGAAGGCGTTGAGCAGGCCCACCGCACGGTCACCGTCAAAGGCCAGCAGGGTCAGGGCGTCATCACGCCTGGCCAGTGCATCCGCCAGGTGTTTCCGGCAGAAGTCGTCCAGCGCCTGGCCGCCGCCCATCGGGTCGCGGGCGTAGGCGTCGAGCAGGTCGATGATCCGGTCGGCATCGGCGGTGTCCCGGTAGTCGGCGCGGCGGACACGGTGATGCGTCATCGGGGGATTTCCGCTGACACGGTGAAAAGCGGTCGGCACCGCTGCGGTTGCGGCAGAGCCAGGACAGGAGTGATCAGGGCGGGCGGCAACGGCAGCAGGAAACGGCGCATCTCGGTATCGCGGCTCGAGCAAAGGCCGGAAGTATAACAAACAGGGCTGAAAGCGGTATCATGGCCCGGTAGCGAGGCATTTCGCAGAAAGTGCCCCATCCGCCATCAGAGAGGAGAGAGCCATGCAGAAGATAGCCATCGTCGGCGCCGGCCGAGTCGGTGAAGCCACCGCGTTGTTCATTGCCCAGCACGATCTGTGCAAGGAACTGATGCTCATCGACATCCGCGAAGGCGTGCCACAGGGGGTGGCGCTGGATATTCAGGAGACTGCGCCACTGCTGGGTTTCGATACCCAGGTGCAGGGCAGCCACGATGCGTCGGCGGTGGCCGATGCCCAGTTGGTGGTGATCACTGCCGGACTGCCGCGCAAGCCGGGCATGTCGCGCTCCGATGTGCTTGACAGCAATGTCAGGATCATCGATGGCATCGTCGACAGCATAGCGGCCCATGCACCGGAAGCGATCCTGCTGCTGGTCTCCAATCCGGTCGATACCCTGACCTGGGAGGCCTTCGTGCGCAGCGGCTTTCCGCGTGAGCGCGTGATGGGGCAGGCCGGGGTGCTGGATTCCACCCGCATGGCCAGCTTCATCGCCATGGAGACCGGGTTGTCGGTCAGGGACATCGATGCCATGGTGCTCGGAGGACACGGTGACAGCATGGTGCCGATGACCCGTTTTACCACGGTGTCCGGCATCCCCATCACCCATTTTCTCGATGCTACCACCATCGACGGCATTGTCGAGCGCACCCGCAACGGCGGTGCCGAGATCCTCAGCCTGCGTCAGAACAGCAGTGCCTACGACGCGCCGGCGGCGGCGATCACCACCATGGTCGACGCGATCGTTCGTGGCCGGCGCCGGGTATTGCCGACGGTGGCCATTCTCGATGGCGAGTACGGTTACAGCGGGCTGGCCATGGGCGTGCCGTGCGTGCTCGGCCAACACGGCATCGAACGCATCGTCGAGCTGCCGCTCAACGACGAGGAACAGCGCATGTTCGACGCCACGGTGGCGGCCATCCAGAAGGACATCGCCAGCCTGGAGTCGAGCGGCTGATGGCGTCGCTGTACCTGGTCGACTCCAGCATCTTCGTGTTCCGCGCCTGGCACAGCCAGCCCGACAGCCTGTGCAATCGCCGGGGGCAACCCAACAACGCCTGGCTGGGGTTCACCGATTTCGTCCACCAGTTGCTGACGGTGGAAAAACCGCGCGAGCTGGTGTTTGCCTTCGACCGCAGCCTGCGCAGCTCGCTGCGTCATGAAATCTATCCCGACTACAAGGCCAACCGGCCGCCGGCACCGGAGGAACTGAAGCGCCAGTTCCAATGGTGCGAGGAATGGGTGCGGGCGTTGGGTTATGAGGCGGTATCCAGTACCCGCTACGAGGCGGACGACCTGATCGGCAGCCTGGCAGAGCGGCACCGCAGTGCGCAGCGGCGCATCGTCATTCTCACCGCCGACAAGGACCTGGCACAGCTGGTGCGTGGCCGCGACCTGTGGTGGAACTGGTACGGCGGACAGCAACGCGGCTACCGAGCCCTGCACCGACATTTCGGGGTGCGTCCGGAGCAGATCGCCGACCAACTGGCGCTGGCCGGGGACAAGGTGGACAATATCCCGGGCATT
Organism: Gammaproteobacteria bacterium; assembly: GCA_026989015.1. Taxonomy (GTDB): domain Bacteria; phylum Pseudomonadota; class Gammaproteobacteria; genus S144-22. The sequence goes on along the minus strand of JALSKD010000187.1, from coordinate 5,371 downwards.
CCCGGCATCGGCATGACCATCGCCGGGCGCCTGCTGTGCAAGTTTGGCGACCTCGCAACGCTGCGCGCGAACCTCGGCGAGGTCGAGAAGATGAAATTCCGCGGAGCGTTGCGGGTTGCCCGATTGCTGCGGGAGCATGAGCCGGTGCTCGACATCTCCTCTCGCCTGACGCCGGTGTACTGCGATGCGCCGGAGGTGACGGACACCCGCATCGAGCAGGGTGCCATCGATGTCGATACCCTGCAACGGATGATGGATGAGCAACGCATGGGTGCCACCCGCCGTCGTTCCTGGCAGGCCTGGATCGAGCGGCAACAGGCCAGGGCGGCCTGACGCACGGTGCTGATTCGCTTCAACAAGCCCTACCGTGTGCTGTCGCAATTCTCGCCGCAGGACGACAAGGCCACCCTCAAGGACTACATCGACATCCCCGGCGTCTATCCGGCCGGCCGCCTGGATTACGACAGCGAAGGCTTGATGCTGCTCACCGATGAGGGACAATTGCAGGCGCGGATCAGCGCCCCGGATGCCGGTCGCTTCAAGACCTACTGGGTTCAGGTGGAGGGCGAGCCTGACCGCCGCGCCCTGCGCGCGCTGCAGCGCGGTGTTGAACTGAAGGATGGGCCGACCCTGCCGGCACGGGCGCGTATCATCGACGAGCCGGAAGGGCTGTGGCCCCGTGAGCCACCGGTGCGCTTTCGCAAGACGGTGCCCACCGCCTGGTTGGAATTGCAGATCCGCGAGGGCCGCAACCGGCAGGTCCGGCGCATGACCGCGGCGGTAGGTCTGCCCACGCTCAGGCTGATCCGCGCCGCCATCGACCCCTGGACGCTGGAGGGACTGGCGCCCGGCGAATACCGAATCGAGGAATGAAGCATGTCCCTGTGGACAGAGATCGAACGACGCATCAGCACGCATCTGGGGCGTTCCTTTCGCATCAGCGAACGCAGCCCGCTGGCCGGAGGCAGCATCAACAACGCCTTTCGTGTCGGTGATGGCGAGCAGGCATTCTTCGTCAAGACCAACCGCGCCCGACTGCACGGCATGTTCGAGGCCGAGGCCACGGCATTGCAGGCGCTGACCGATGCCGATGCCATCCGCGTGCCGCGACCGGTGGCCACGGGCATTCACGGACACGAGAGCTACCTGGTGCTTTCCTGGCTCGACATCGCCGGCCAGCCGGATGCGCAGCGATTCGGTGAGCGGATGGCGGCGCTGCACCGAAATACCGCCGAACGCTTTGGTTTTGCCATCGACAACACCATCGGCTCCACAGCGCAGCTCAATGCCTGGACCGATGACTGGGTCGATTTCTGGTGCAAGCAGCGGCTGGGCTATCAGCTGGATCTGGCGTTGCACAACGGCTTTGGGCATGGGTTATACGACCTGGGGCAACAATTGATCGAGCGGGCGCCGGCCTTCTTCGACGGTTACCGTCCCGTTCCTTCGTTGTTGCACGGCGATCTCTGGTCCGGCAACTGGGGCGGCGGCCCCGGCGGGGAACCGGTGATCTTCGACCCGGCCAGTTACTATGGCGACCGCGAGACGGATCTGGCGATGATGGAACTGTTCGGTTCTCCGGGTCGTGGCTTCTTCGACGCCTACGACGCCGCCTGGCCCATCGACCGCGGCCATGCGATCCGCAAAAACTTCTACAACCTCTACCACATCCTCAACCACGCCAACCTGTTCGGTGCCGGTTATGCCCGTCAGGCCGAAAACATGATCGAGGCGCTGCTGGCCGAGGTGAAGGCGTGAATCCCGATCTGGAACCGGGGCTGATCGATGCCGAGACACTGGGCCGGCACATCGACGCCCCCGGCTGGCGCGTCATCGACTGCCGCTTCGACCTGATGGACACCGGAGCCGGCGAAGCCCTGTGGCGCGCGGAACGCCTGCCCGGCAGCGGTTATGCCCATCTGGATCGCCACCTGTCGTCGCCGGTCACGCCGCGCAGCGGCCGCCATCCGTTGCCGGCCGTCGATGCCTTCATCGACTGGCTGGGACGGGAAGGCATCGATGCCGATACCCGGGTGGTGGCCCTCGACGACAGCGCATCCATGTACGCGGCACGCCTCTGGTGGCTGCTGCGCATGCTTGGGCATCGGCAGGTGGCGGTGCTCGACGGCGGATTCAGCGCCTGGAAGGCGGCCGGGCTGCCGCTGGAACAGGGTTCGCCGACCCCGGTGCCATCCGCTCGTTACCGTCCCCGCCGTCTGCTGGCGGCCTTCGAACAGGCCGCCGTGGTCAGCAGCGAGGAAGTGCGGCGCAATCTCGACCGCCGTGACTTCCTGCTGGTGGATGCGCGCGCCCCGGAGCGCTGGCGTGGCGAGCAGGAACCCATCGACCCGGTGGCCGGCCATGTGCCCGGCGCCATCAATCGGCCGCTGACCGACAATGTGGATGACCGGGGGCGCTTTCATTCCGCCGAACGCCTGCGCCGGATGTACGCCCCGCTGTGCGCCGACTGGCCGGCCGAACGACAGGCCTGGATGTGCGGCTCCGGCGTCTCCGCCTGCCAGCCGCTGCTGGCGCTGCATGCCGCCGGGCTGGGCCTGCCCCGACTCTATGCCGGATCCTGGAGCGAGTGGATCCGAAACCCCGAATACCCCATAGCCACAGGAGACCGTCCATGACCGCCATCGGCACCCCGTTGTCCCCCTCCGCCACCCGCGTGCTGCTCTGCGGCGGCGGTGAACTGGGCAAGGAAGTCATCATCGAACTGCAGCGCTACGGCGTGGAAACCATCGTCGTCGACCGCTACCCCAATGCCCCCGCGATGCAGGTGGCGCACCGCAGCCATGTGCTGTCGATGCTCGACGGCGACGCGCTGCGCGCCGTCATCGAGCAGGAACGGCCGCATTACATCGTGCCCGAGATCGAGGCCATTGCCACCGACACACTGGCCGAGCTGGAAGAGGAAGGCTATACCGTCATCCCCACCGCCCGCGCCGCGCGGCTGACGATGAACCGCGAAGGCATCCGCCGCCTCGCCGCCGAGGAACTGGGGCTGCCGACCTCGCCCTACCGTTTCGCCGCCACCCGCGAGGAACTGGACGCGGCCATCGACGCCATCGGGCTGCCCTGCCTGATCAAGCCGATCATGAGCTCCTCCGGCAAGGGGCAGAGCCTGTTGCGCGATCCGGCAGACATCGATGCCGCCTGGGACTACGCCCAGCAGGGCGGCCGCGCCGGTGGCGGCAAGGTCATCGTCGAAGGCTTCGTCGATTTCGACTACGAGATCACCCAGCTCACCCTGCGCACCGGCGACGACACCCTGTTTTGCGAACCCATCGGTCATGTGCAGGTGGATGGCGACTACCGCCAGTCCTGGCAGCCGCAGGCGATGAGCGAAACCGCCCGCCACAAGGCGCGGGAAGTGGCCCGTGCCATCACCGATGCGCTGGGCGGGCGCGGCATCTTTGGCGTCGAGCTGTTCATCAAGGGCGACGAGGTGATTTTCAGCGAGGTATCGCCCCGGCCCCACGACACCGGCATGGTGACGATGATCGGCCAGGACCTGTCCCAGTTCGCGCTGCACGCCCGCGCCATCCTCGGCCTGCCGGTCCCGGCCATCCGCCAGTTCGGCCCCAGTGCCTCCAGCGTGATCCTGGTCGAGGGCGACAGCGATGCAGTCTGCTTCGAGCAATTGGAACAGGCGCTGGCCGAGCCGGATACCCAGCTGCGCCTGTTCGGCAAGCCCGAAGTCCATGGCGAGCGGCGCATGGGCGTGGCGCTGGCGCGTGACGACAGTATCGAGGCCGCCGTCGCCAAGGCGCGCCGCGCCTCCGCCGCGGTCAAGGCCCGGCTGTGAGCGGTTGCGGGCCTTGAAACGCTGGATCGTCCCGGCCCTGGCCGCCTGGGCACTGCTGACCCTGGCGCTGGTGTTTGGCGACGATGCGCTGCTGCCGGGCCGCGCCTTTCGCGCCCTGTGGAACTTCGGCCATGTAGTGTATTTTGCGCTGATCACCGCGCTGCTGCTCGGCTCGCCCTGGCTGAGACGGCGATCGGCGCCGCTGCAATGGACGCTGGCGCTGGGTCTGTCGCTGCTGCTGGGTGGATTGATCGAAGTGTTGCAGATCGGCACCGCGCGCAGTGCCGATGTGGCCGATCTGCTGCGCGACCTGACCGGAACGCTGCTGGTGCTGGCCTTCTGGCCCGGCCTGCAGGGGGCGCGCGCCCCCGGCCGTATGCTGCTGCGCGCGCTGGCGGTAGCGGCGTTGCTGTGGACGCTGAAACCGCTGGCCATGGTGCTGATCGATGAGTATTCGGCCGCGCGGCAGTTTCCGGTGCTGGCCGATTTCTCCGCCCCCTTCGAGCTGAGCCGATGGCAGGGCGATGCCGGTCGTGAGCGGATCCGCGATCCGCGCATCGCCGACCACCCGCTGCTGCGCCTGAAGCTGCGCCCTGCCGCCTACTCCGGGGTCGATTTCACCGACTTCCCCGCCGACTGGCGCGGTTACCGTGTGCTGCGGATCGATCTCTATCTGCCCGGCGATTCCCCCCTGTCGGTCACCCTGCGCGTGCACGACCGCAAACATGAAAGCGGCCCCAACGCCTTTGACTACAGCGACCGCTTCAACCGCAGCTTCCGGCTCCAGCCCGGCCGCAACCGCCTGACCGTGCCGCTGGGCGATATCCGCCGCGCACCCGCCGGCCGCGAACTGGACCTGAGCCGCATCGTCCACCTCGGCCTGTTCGCCGCCGGGCTCAAGGCACCCGCCGAGTTGCTGCTGATCGGGATACGGCTGGTGCCCTGATCCCGTTTCATGAGGGGGCAAAGAGGGTTCAGTAGCTGCGTTCGACCGCGAAATCGGCGATGAAGACGAGGGCGTCGCGGGCGGCGGAGTGGGGCAGGGCGTCGAGGGTATTCTTGGCGCGCTCGGCGTGTTCGATGGCCTGGCGATGGGTGTATTCCAGCGCGCCGGTGTCGCGGATGGCCTGGGTGATGGCGTCGATCCGTTCCAGCCCGCCGTTTTCGATGGCGTCGCGGATCAGCGCGCGTTGCGTATCGTTGCCCTGTTCCAGGGCATGGATCAGCGGCAGGGTGGGTTTGCCTTCGGCGAGGTCGTCGCCGACATTCTTGCCCAGTTCCTCGCTGTCGGCTTCGTAGTCGAGAGCGTCGTCCACCAGCTGGAAGGCGATGCCGAGGTGCTTGCCGTAGTCGGCCAGGGCCTGTTCGGTGCCTTCACCGGCTTCGGTGAGGATGCCGCCGATGCGTGCCGCGGCCTCGAACAGGCAGGCGGTCTTGCTGTAGATGACCTGGTGGTAGCGTTCCTCGCTGGTGTCCGGGTCGTTGATGTTGAGCAGCTGCATCACCTCGCCCTGGGCGATGGTGTTGGTGGTGTCGGCCAGCAGGTTCATGATCGGC
>JALSKD010000186.1 GCA_026989015.1 Gammaproteobacteria bacterium | reverse complement strand
GATGCAGGGCTTGTCCTTGTTGGGCAGCTCGGAAAAATCCGGCCAGATCACCCAGTTGAAGACATGCGCCTTCAGCGCCTTGATGGTTTTCTCCAGCGCGTGCACGACGATCGGCTCCTCGTGCACGCCGAACATGCTGTCTGCGAGCAAGGGCAGGCCGGCAATGTGGTCCATGTGCGAGTGGGTGAGAAAAATATGACGGATACCGGTCATCCGCGGCAGCGGGAGATCCCCGAGGCCGGTGCCGGCATCGATCAGCAGATCGTCATCGATCTGGAAGCAGGTGGTGCGCAATTCGCCACCGATGCCGCCGGACCATCCCAATACCTTGATGTGCATAAAACCTCATGATTGAACCGGAGTAAACCGGTCGCCCGCAAGCCCCCGGTTGCCCCCATTTATAGCAAGCGCTGCATCGATTGCACGGTTCCTGACTCTATCACAGCCTGCACCGCGTTCTGAATACGGCGTCACACTGTCCATTACCGGGGCTTCATTTTGCGAACGGCTTCACTCCGACCGTTGCACAATCATCCACCGTACCACCCATCGCCTTCATTGCCCCGCGGGTTTGGTGCTAGAATGACGGACCGTTAACGCCATTCATCCTGACCGCTTCGCGCCTGTGACCTTACTCAGCCTTCTCAGTCTTGCCGGCTACAGCCTGTCCGCGTTTCTGATCTTCCGCAACCTGTCCGACTGGCAACCGTCCCGCCGCTGGCTGGCGCTGAGCCCGGCCCTGTTTGCCGTGCTGGTCGAGGCACTGCAGCTGCGCCAGGCCATCTACCTTGCGGACGGACGGCTGGATCTGGACTTCTTCAATGCCTTCGCCCTGGTCAGCTGGCTGGTGAGCATCCAGATCCTGATCGCCAGCCTGTACCGGCCGTTGCACGGCCTTGGCATCCCGATGTTTCCGCTGGCCGGTCTCGCCGCGCTGGCAGCCGCAGTGCTGCCCGCGGGCCATGTTTTCGTGCTGACGCCGAGTCCGGCCATCCAGGGGCACATCATGCTGTCGATCATCGCCTACAGCCTGATCATGCTCAGTGCGCTGCAGGCACTGGTGCTGGCCTGGCAGGATCATGCCATCCGCAGCCATCATCCGGGCGGACTGATCCGCCGCCTGCCGCCGCTGCACGACATGGAAACCCTGCTGTTCCAGATGATTGGCTTCGGCTTCATCTTTCTGACCAGCTCGCTGATCACCGGTTTTCTGTTCTTTGAGGATCTGTTCGCCCAGCACCTGGTACACAAGACCCTGCTATCGCTGATCGGCTGGCTGATCCTTGCCGTGCTGCTGTTCGGCCGCTTCCGTTTTGGCTGGCGCGGCAAGAAGGCGATCAAGCTGACCCTGACCGCCTTCGTCTTCATCATGCTGGCCTATTTCGGCAGCAAGCTGGTGCTGGAATTCCTGCTCTGAACCGCCCCGCCCTGCCGATACCCCGATCGTGAACGAGATTCCCCTGAGCTTCCTGTTTGGCGCGCTGGCCCTGCTGATCCTGATGTCGGGCTTCTTCTCCGGTTCCGAAACCGGCCTGATGAGCATCAACCGCTACAAGCTGCGCCACCTGGCGGAACGCCGGCACGGCGGCGCTCGCCGCGCCTGGGAGCTGCTGCAAAAACCGGAGCAGCTGATCAGCCTGATCCTGCTCGGCAACAATTTCATCAACATCCTGATCACCCAGCTGGCCACCTACATCGGGTTCCGGCTCTATGGCGATGCCGGCATTGCCATCGCCACCGGCGTACTGACCGTAATGCTGCTGCTGTTTGCCGAGGTCATGCCCAAGACCATCGCCGCCCGCCGCCCGGAACCCATCGCCTTTGCCGCCTCCTATGTGTACAAGCCGCTGCTGAAGCTGCTCTATCCGCTGATTCTGGCGATCAATGCGCTGGTGCACGGCTCGATGCGGCTGATGGGGCTGCGCGAGCGCGGCGGCGCTGACGATGCCCTCACCTCCGACGAACTGCGCATCGCGGTCAGCGAAACGGCGGGACTGATCCCCGATGCGCATCGCGACATGCTGCTCGGCATCCTCGACCTGGAGAAGATTCGCGTCAACGACATCATGGTGCCGCGCAGCGACATCGCCGGCATTGATCTGGCCGCCGACTGGGAAGACACGCTGGAACAGATCCCGCGTCTGCCCTTCACCCGCATTCCCGTCTACGAGGAAAGCATGGACAACCTGGTCGGTGTGGCACTGATGCGCAAGATCCTGCCTTTGCTGATGTCGGACAGTTTCGACCGTGACAGCCTGCGCGGCATCCTGCGCGAGCCCTATTTCATTCCCGAGGGCACGCCGCTGACCACCCAGCTGCTGAACTTCCAGAAGAACCGCCGCCGCATGGGCTTCGTGGTCGACGAGTATGGCGACATCCAGGGCCTGGTGACGCTGGAAGACATCCTCGAGGAGATCGTCGGTGAATTCACCAGTGACCCCAATGCACGTGGCAGCAGCTTCTTCCGCGACATCGACGGCAGCTACCTGATCGATGGCGCGACCCCGGTCAGGGACATCAACCGGCAACTGGGCACCCGGCTGCCGGACACGGGGCCGCGTACCCTCAACGGCCTGATCATCGAACACCTGGAGATGATTCCCGAGGCCGGCACCAGCCTCAAGATCGCCGGTTATCCGCTGGAGGTCATGCAGGTGAAGAACAACATGGTCAAGACCGTGCGTCTGAAGCTGGACCTCGACCCGCCCGGAGCCGACTGACAATGGCCCGCTCCAGCACCCAATACCAGTGCAGCGAGTGCGCGGTGATCCTCAGCAAATGGGCCGGTCAGTGCCCCGAATGCAAGGGCTGGAACTGTATCGAGGAGATCCGCCCGGTGAACAGTGGCAGCCACGCCAACCGCGGCAACTGGGTCAGTCACAAGGCCAGTACCGAGCGGGTGACGCTGGACAGCGTGCCGGATGTGGAGACGGCCCGTTTCACCACTCACCTGGGGGAGCTGGACCGGGTGCTGGGCGGCGGCATGGTACACGGCTCGGTGGCCCTGCTCGGCGGTGATCCGGGCATCGGCAAGTCGACCATCCTGCTGCAGTGCCTGACCCGCATCAGCGAACAGTCCAGCGCGCTCTATGTCACCGGCGAGGAATCCCTGCAGCAGGTCAGCCTGCGCGCCCGACGGCTGGACCTGCCGCGCAGGCACCTGGAACTGCTCAGCTCCACCTGCGTCGAGGAAATCATCGCCCACGCCACCCAGCTGCGGCCGACGGTGATGGTGATCGATTCGATCCAGACCATCTACACCGACAGCCTGCAGTCCGCTCCCGGCTCGGTCAGCCAGATCCGGGAATCCACCGCCATGCTGGTACGCCTGGCCAAGCAGCACAACATCGCCATCTTTCTGGTCGGCCATGTCACCAAGGAAGGCCAGCTCGCCGGGCCGCGGGTGCTGGAACACATGGTGGACACCGTGCTCTACTTCGAGGGCGACAGCTCGACCCGTTTCCGGGTGATCCGCGCGGTCAAGAACCGCTTCGGTGCGGTCAACGAAATCGGCGTGTTCGCGATGACCGACCAGGGCCTGAAGCCCGTCAGCAACCCTTCGGCCATCTTCCTTGCCCAGCACGACCAGCCGGTGTCCGGCAGCGTGATCATGGTCTCGCGCGAGGGCACCCGGCCGTTTCTGGTGGAGATCCAGGCGCTGGTCACGGAAAGTCACCTCGGCAACCCCCGCCGCATCAGCGTCGGCCTCGAGGCCAACCGCCTGGCGATGCTGCTGGCGGTGTTGCAGCGCCATGGCGGCATTCCGCTGTACGACCAGGATGTGTTCATCAATGCCGTCGGCGGCGTGCGCATCGCCGAAACCGGCGCGGATCTGGCGGTGATCCTGGCACTGCTTTCCAGCTTTCGTGACAAGCCGTTCGGCAACCGCCTGCTGGTGTTCGGAGAAGTCGGCCTGTCGGGCGAGATCCGTCCGGTGCCCAATGGCGAGGAGCGGCTCAAGGAAGCCGCCAAGCACGGATTCGAAACCGCCATCATTCCCAGCGCCAATGCGCCCGCGCGCGGGTTCCCGGAGATGAAACTGATCACCGTGAATCACTTGGCTGATGCCCTGAATGCCTTATAATGGATTCTTTGCATTTGTATCCCGCCATGCCCGACGCCACTCCTTCCCCAACCGACAGCGACGCGCAGATCCGCGACTTCGAGCAATCCCTCGCTCGTCTCGAAGCGATCGTACAGCGCCTGGAACAGGGCGAACTGGGTCTCGAAGAGTCGCTCAAGCAGTTCGAACAGGGCGTGCAGCTGGCCCAGGCCTGCCAGGGCGCCCTCAATGCCGCCGAGCTCAAGGTGGAACAACTGATCGAGCAGAACGGCCTGCAGCAGACCCTCGGATTCGACGAAACGGATGAATGACGACGCCTTCAGGGCGCGGCTGCAGACCCACCGCGAGCGGGTCAATGCCGCGCTGGACCGGTGGCTGCCGCCGGCCGATCTGAACCCGCAGCGCCTGCATCAGGCGATGCGCTACTCGGTGCTCGGCGACGGCAAGCGGGTACGCCCAACCCTGGTCTATGCGACGGCCGAGGCACTGGGCATCCCGCTGCAGCGGGTCGACGGCATTGCCGCCGCGGTAGAGATCATCCATGCCTACTCGCTGATCCACGACGATCTGCCGGCGATGGACGACGATGATCTGCGCCGCGGCCGCCCCACCTGCCACCGCCAGTTCGACGAGGCCACGGCCATACTCGCCGGCGACGCCCTGCAGGCGCTGGCCTTTCACATACTGGCCCATGATCCGCAGATGATCGACGACGCGGCGCGGCGGCTGCAGATGATCGAGTTGCTGGCCCTGCACTCCGGCTCGCGCGGCATGGCCGGCGGCCAGGCCATCGACCTGGAATCGGTGGGCAAGGACCTGACCCTGGCGGAACTGGAGACCATGCACATCCACAAGACCGGCGCGCTGATCCGCACCTGCATCCGCATGGCGGCGCTGTCGGCCGACCGCATCGACCCGCAACGTCTGCAGGCGCTGGACCGCTACGCCAAGAAAATCGGACTGTCGTTCCAGGTACAGGATGACATCCTCGATGTCATCGGCGATACCGAGACCCTCGGCAAGCCCCAGGGCTCCGACGCCGCGCTGGGCAAGCCGACCTTCCCGTCCATCATCGGGCTCGAGGAATCCCGGGAAAAGGCGCAACTGCTGCACCGGCAGGCCGTGGAAGCCTTGCAGGACTTCGGCCCCGATGCCGACATCCTGCGCGCCATATCATACTGGTTCGTACACCGCGGGCACTGAGATGAGCGATTCCCCGACACCGCTGCTGGACCGCATCCGAGATCCCGATGACCTTCGCCTGCTGCCGCCCGAGGAATTGCCCCGGTTGGCCGAGGAACTGCGCCAGGAGATCATCGAAACCGTCTCCCGGACCGGCGGACACCTCGCTTCCGGCCTCGGCGCGGTGGAGCTGACCATCGCCCTGCACTACCTCTTCGACACCCCCAATGACCGTCTGGTGTGGGATGTCGGCCACCAGTGCTACCCGCACAAGATCCTCACCGGCCGCCGCGAACGCATGTCCAGCCTGCGCCAGTGGGAAGGGCTGTCCGGCTTCCCCAAGCCGGCCGAATCGGAATACGACTGCTTCGGCGTCGGCCATTCCAGCACCTCGATCAGCGCCGCGCTGGGCATGGCCCTGGCCGCCAGGGCGCAGGGCATCGACCGCCAGGCCATTGCGATCATCGGCGATGGCGGCATGTCCGCCGGCATGGCCTTCGAGGCCCTGAACCACGCCGGCAGCCTCGATGATGTGGACCTGCTGGTCATCCTCAACGACAACGAGATGTCGATCTCGCCCAATGTCGGCGCCCTCTCCAAGTACCTGTCGCGCATCTGGTCCGGCAGCATCTACCAGCAGATGCGCGAGGGCAGCAAGAAGGTGCTGTCGAGCATTCCCAGCGCCTGGGAACTGGCGCGCCGTGCCGAGGAACACATCAAGGGCATGATCGTGCCCGGCACCCTGTTCGAGGAACTCGGCTTCTCCTATTACGGCCCCATCGACGGCCACGACCTGCCCTCACTGCTGAAGATTCTCTCCAACCTCAGGAAACAGTCCGGTCCGCGCCTGCTGCACATCATCACCCAGAAAGGCAAGGGATATGAACCGGCCGAAAACGATGCCTGCAAGTTCCACGGCACCGGCCCCTTCCACATCGGTTCCGGCCAGGCCAGCGGCAGCAGCGGCAATACAGAGGTACAGAGCTATACCCGAGCCTTCTCCGACTGGATCGTCGCCAAGGCGGCGGAGGAGCCGCTGCTGCAGGCGATCACCCCGGCGATGCGCGAGGGCTCGGGTCTGGTCGCCTTCTCCGACGCCTACCCCGACCGCTTCCACGATGTGGCCATCGCCGAACAGCACGCGGTGACGCTGGCCGCCGGCATGGCCATCGACGGCCTCAAACCCGTTGTCGCCATCTATTCGACCTTCCTGCAGCGAGGTTATGACCAGCTGATCCACGATGTGGCCATCCAGAAGCTGGATGTCCTGTTCGCGGTGGACCGCGCCGGGGTGGTGGGTGCCGATGGCGCCACCCATACCGGCAATTTCGATATCGCCTACTGCCGCTGCATCCCGGAACTGGTGATCATGACCCCCTCCGACCTCGAGGAGCTGCAACGGCTGCTCAACACCGGCTATGCCCATGACGGCCCGGCCCTGGTGCGCTACCCCCGCGACAACAGCGCCAGCCCGCCACGGGTGGACACCGACGCATGCCTGCCGCTGGGGCAATCGCGCCTGCTGCGCGAAGGGTCCAGCGTCGCCATCCTCAATTTCGGGCCGCTGCTGGAGACCGCCCGCGCCCTCGCCGAGACCCACGATGCCACCCTGGTCGACATGCGTTTCGTCAAGCCGCTGGACACCCGCCAACTGCGTCAGCTCGCCGAAAGCGGCCACCGGCACTTCTTCTGCATCGAGGACGGAAGCGCCCTAGGCGGGGCCGGCAGCGCGGTCAGTGAATGGCTGTCTGCGGAAGGCCTGGACATCCGCTGCCATATCAATGGGCATGGCGATGCCTTCCCGCCGCAGGGCAGCCGCGAGCAGGTACTGCGCTGGTACGGCCTTGATTTCGACAGCCTCTCTTCACGCCTTCAATCGCTCGGCCAATAAACTTTTTTTATGGTTTAGTCTTGTAAACCCCGCAGGCCAAGTCCATGAATAGCCGGCAATCCAGGAATACAACCTGTTGTTTATAGAGTGATTTTTATAAATACAAGGACTGTGAAGGAGCGTTTCAGGCATCGACAAAATTTCATTGCCTATTTTTTCTCGGTCTGCATACAATGGTTTCACCGCCGTTCGTCGGCGGTATTTGATCAACCAGCAGAGAGAAAGAGTAGCGTTATGTCTGAATTAGTAGCGGGCACCGTCAAATGGTTCAACGATACCAAGGGATTCGGCTTCATCTCCCAGGACAGTGGGCAGGATGTTTTCGTTCATTACAGCGCCATCAATGCCGAGGGACACAAGACCCTGCATGAAGGCCAGAAGGTCACGATGCAGGTCACCGAAGGCGCCAAGGGCCTTCAGGCCGAGAATGTAACCCCCGAATAAACCCTTCCTCCGGGGCGGCCAGCGCCGCCCCTTTCTTCCTTGCTGCTCCTTCCCTGCTGGTGCGCGGCGCTATACCCGTGCGGTTTATGGGGCCATGTTTTCCGTTTTTTCGCTAGAATAACCGAGTAAATCACTAAGGTATTCAACAACAGAGGTAATTATGGAAGCTGTAGTCAATGGCAAGACCATTCAACTGAGCGAGGCCGGATGGCTGGAGAACCTGGACGAGTGGAGCCCGGAACTGGCCGAGGTCATCGCCAAGAACGAAAAAATCCCGGAACTCACCGAAGAGCACTGGGACATCATCAACCTGGCCCGCGAGTATTTCCAGGAGAACGGCACGGTCTGTGAACCCCGCGCCTTCTCCAAGCTGATGAAGAAGAAGTACGGCAAGGAACGCAGCGACCAGAAATACATCTACTCACTGTTCCCCACCGGCCTGATCAAGTGCGCCAACAAGATCGCCGGCCTGCCGCGCCCGAAGGGCTGCAGCTGATCCGGCCGGCCGATGCCCGGCATAGGGGGCATCCCGGCTGGGACAAGCCCGCCCGCGCCGAGTATAATGGCCGCCTTTTTTCGCGAGTCCGGGTTCCGCTGACCCGGCCCGGATCGAGGATCTGACATGAGCACAACCTGTACCACCGACGATTGCGTCACCGACATCCCTGATGTTCAGGGCAGTGCCGATGTGCGCAACATCGCCATCAACAAGGTCGGCATCAAGGACATTCGCCATCCGGTCGTGATGCGCGACCGCTCCGACGGCATCCAGCATACCGTTGCCAACTTCAACATGTACGTGTACCTGCCGCACCACTTCAAGGGCACGCACATGTCGCGTTTCGTCAAGATTCTCAACGACCACGAAAAGGAAATTTCGGTCGACTCGTTCAAGGACATGCTCAAGGAGATGGTCGAGCTGCTGGAAGCCGAGGCCGGTTACATCGAGATGAGCTTTCCCTACTTCATCAACAAGAAGGCGCCCGTCACCGGCGTGGAATCCCTGCTTGACTACGATGTCAGCCTGATCGGCGAGATCCGCAACGGCAAGACCGAAACCCGTATCAAGGTGGTGGTGCCGGTGACCAGCCTGTGCCCCTGCTCCAAGTCGATTTCAGACCGCGGCGCGCACAACCAGCGCTCCCATGTCACGGTGAATGTGAAAACCCGCGGCTTCGTGTGGATCGAGGAGATCATCGAGATGGTGGAAAGCCAGGCCTCCTGCGAGCTCTACGGCCTGCTCAAGCGGCCGGACGAGAAATACGTCACCGAACGCGCCTATGACAATCCCAAGTTCGTCGAGGACATGGTGCGCGATGTCGCAGTCCGGCTCAACGAGGACGACCGCATCCGCGCCTATGTGCTGGAGTCGGAGAATTTCGAGTCCATCCACAACCATTCGGCCTACGCACTGATCGAACACGACAAGGACGCGGTCTGACCCGCAGACCTGTCCCATATCAGTTCGACGCCAGCCGCGCAGCCGCCTCACGGGCGGCTTCGTTTTGCGCGCGCACCAGCAGCCCGCTCTGCCCCATGCTCACCCGGTAGTGGGCACCGTCTGCCATCGGCATGTACACGCTCTGCCCGAACAGGGTGTCGACGAAGCGGATGCGCTCGCGCAGCAGGGCCTGCAGGCGCCACACATCCAGCCCGCGGGGCGGCGGCGACAGGTCATGGACACTGGGTCTGCGCCGGCGCGCCTCATCCACCGAGGCATAGCGGCTGCTCAGCCGTTCCAGCCGGTAATGGCTGTCCAGCCCCAGCAGGTTGGCCCAAGGCTTCCACTTGAGCACCCGTGCATCCAGCTGCCACTGATCCCCCTCGAGCAGGTAGTAATCGTCCTTCTCCCTGCCGGGAAGGGCCAGGGACAGTTGATAGCGGCGCGGCGCCAGCTGGCGCAGGTAGACATCGGCCACTGGCTGTTCATGGGTCAGCCGGCGGTAGGTCTGCAGATTGGAATAGATCATCAACAGCAGGAAAAAGGCGAGCAGCAGAGCCAACGAGTGCAGCCCCCACAACCCGCCGGAAAGCAGTCGCCGGCGCCGCAGCTGGCGACCGGACCGCCACAGCGCCAACAGCATCAGCAGGGCCAGCAACCCCGCCAGAATCAGTACACCGTCCATAGTCGTTCTGTGCTCCTTCTCAGATGTCCACCCAGTGAAAGCCCTGTTGCTGGCAGGCAATGCGGGTATCGCAGGGATTCCCACTGCCCTGCCAGTCCCGCAACAGCCCGGCCACGATGTCGGGACGGTTGTTCTTCTCCGACAGGTGGCCGGCGATCAGCCGTTTCAGCCGTTGCCGGTCGATGCGCTGCAACAGTCCCAGCGACTGTGTATTGGACAGGTGACCGTGGCGACCGGCGATGCGCTGCTTGAGCCGGGGCGGATAGGGGCCGTTCTCCAGCATGGCGTCGTCATAATTGAATTCGAGCAACAGGGCGTCCAGCTCGCAATAGGCATCGATCATGTGATCGCTGACATGCCCGCTGTCGGTCAGCACACCGAGCCGGAGCCCGCTGGCCGGTTCCTCGAACACGAACTGCACCGGCTCGGCCGCATCATGGGGCACGGTGACCGCGCGTACCGACAAGCCGGCGAAGCAGAACTCGTCACCGCCGCGGATCGCCTCATACTGCTCCAGCTGCAGGCATCGGGCGGTGCCCACGGTGGTGACCACCGGAATGCCGTAGCGCGCGGCCACCTTGGCCACGCCGGAGCCGTGATCGGAGTGCTCGTGGGTGACCAGCAACGCACGGATCGCCTCGGGGGCCAGCTGCAACCGCTCCAGCCGTTGCTCGAACTGCCTGAGCGAGAAGCCGCAGTCGATCAGCACACAGCCTTCGGCACCTTCCACCAGGGTGGCGTTGCCCTTGCTCCCGCTGCCCAGAGAAGCCAGCCGCATGCGACGGCTTACCTCAACTGCTTGTAGAGGAATTGCAGTACCGCCATCGCCTCGTCGGAGCTGTCCACCGTATCGTTGGGACGGCGCAGCTCAACGCGCGTGACATTCGCATTGGGACTGCCCTGAACCCGGATCAGCAGCGGTTCCGGGACCTTCTGTTCGAGCAACGCGGACAGCGCGGCACTGTCGAGTTCCAGCCGGCCACTGTTCTCGTCCAGCTGCAGCGAACGCACCGGAACCGCCAGCCGGTCCAGTGCGTGGACCAGCCGGTTCCAGCTCTGTTCAAAGCCCTGCCGGACCAGCAGGTAAGGGCTGGCGTCTTCCTCGTCGCGGGTCAGCTTCGCCAGCGGCTGAAACAGTCCGAGCTTCTGCAGTTCGGCCCGTCGCCGCGGGTCCTGCATGCCAAGGAAAATCATCATCCGCGACAGCATTTCGCGCTCCTTGTCGGGATCCGGCGGCATCAACTGCCAGCCCTGGGTACCGGCGCCGGTGTGCGGATTGGTCTCGTCGACCACCAGCTCCTGCCCGCGATGGGCAACCTTGATGCGGGTCTTGCCCTCCGCACTGCGCTCGACGCGGGTCAGGTATTGATCGCGGTATTCCGCGGCGCGCAGGCTGGCCAGCAGATTGGCAAAAAAGGAATCCCCACCGGTCTTCATCGACAGCCATTCGGTCTCCATGACACCGATCGCAGGCTCGTCCTTCTGCAGACGGAAGCCCTGCTCCGCCCAGAACTCGCGCAGCTGCGGCCAGATCCGCTCGGCAGGGGCATCCACTTCCAGCCAGTTGACACCGCATTCACCGACCAGTTTCATGCCCTCGAATTTAGGCAGCGTGCGCGGTTCGATATTGAGGTTGCCGGTTTCGACGAAACGCCCTGTGTTCTCCGGTTTGCCTATGGCGCTGCCCGGTACATCCAGGTTGCGTTCGAGGTCGCGGGCGATCAGGTCGGGCGGGGTTTCCAGGGTCGGCGTGACCACTGCTTCCCGGTAGTTGAGGCCGGCGTCGTCGGTACTGGCGCAGGCGGAAAGCAGCGCAGCGGCCGCGAAGGTGAAGACAAGAGAGAAAGGACGCATCAAGCAATACCTGCTGCCGTCATGGCCTGACGGACGGTTGAGTGAAAGGTTTCGGACAGGGGCGTCATCGGCAGGCGCATGTGGCCGCCGCAAAGACCCATCTGGCTGACCGCCCATTTGACCGGGATCGGGTTCGATTCGACAAACAGCGCCGAGTGCAGTTCCTGCAGGCGGGCGTCGATGGCTGCGGCCTCGTCGGCGCGCCCGGCCAGTGCGGCCTCTTCCATCTGCGCCATCGCCGCGGGCGCCACATTCGCGGTGACCGAAATCGAGCCGTGCCCCCCCTGCAGCAGGAACTCGCGGGTGGTGGCGTCATCGCCACTGAGCAGCAGGAAATCGTCATCGACCCGTTGCTGAATCTGGCGCAGGCGCTCCAGATCGCCGGTGGCTTCCTTGATGCCGATGATGTTGCCGATACGCGACAGGCGCTCGACCGTCTCCGGCAACATGTCGCAGGCGGTGCGGCCCGGCACATTGTAGAGAATCTGCGGAATGTCCACGGCTTCGGCAATGGCCTTGTGGTGCCGGTACAGCCCTTCCTGGGTCGGCTTGTTGTAATAGGGGGTCACCAGCAGGGCCGCATCGGCGCCGGCCTTCTGGGCGCATCCGGTAAGGTGGATCGCCTCGCGGGTGGAATTGGCGCCGGTGCCGGCGATCATCGGAATGCGGCCGCCGATCATCTCCCTCGAACGCGCCAGCAGCTCGCAGTGCTCGTCGAAATCCAGCGTTGCCGACTCGCCGGTGGTGCCGGCGATGACCAGGCCATGACTGCCCTGACCGACATGGAAGTCGATCAGCGTCTGCAAGGCATCATAATCGATGTCGCCGTTGTCGCGCATCGGTGTCACCAAGGCGACCAGTGAGCCCTTGAACATGTCATGCACCCCGTAACAGTGAGTAAAATTCGCAAGGGGCGTATGGTATAAAGACTGCCCGTTGTTCACAAGAAAAACCCCAGCGAGGAGACCCCATGAGCGCACCCCGGATCGGCGATACCGTTCCCGACTTCTGCCGCCCCGCCACCGGCGACAAAACCCTCTGCCTGAAGGACTTTGCAGGCCGCAACCTGGTGCTGTATTTCTACCCCAAGGACAGCACGCCCGGCTGCACCCAGGAAGGCAAGGACTTCCGCGACCACTATGCCGAGTTCCAGGCATTGAACACGGATATCCTCGGCGTCTCCCGCGACAGCCTGCGCCGCCACGAAAACTTCAAGGCCAAGCAGGAGTTCCCCTTCGACCTGCTGTCGGACGAGGACGAGAGCCTGTGCCGCGCCTTCGATGTGATCCGCAAGAAAAAGCTCTACGGCAAGGAATTCATGGGCATAGAACGCAGCACCTTCCTCATCGACGGCAACGGCGTGCTGCGCCGCGAATGGCGCAAAGTCAAGGTGCCGGGCCATGTCGAGGAAGTGCTGGAAGCCGTTCGCGAGCTGGCCGGCGGCTGATCAGCCCTCCGCCGGCGGCGGTGCGGCCGCCGGTGGCTGCTTCGGCAATTGCCGTTGCTGCGACGGCCAGACATTGATCACCGACTGGATCAGCGTGGCCAGCGGAATCGCGAAAAACACGCCCCATACCCCCCACAGGCTGCCGAAGAACACCACCGCGATGATGATCGCCACCGGGTGCAGATTGACCACTTCGGAGAACAGGAGCGGCACCAGCAGGTTGCCATCGAGAAACTGGATGATGCCATAGATGAGCATCACATAGCCGAAGGTCTCGCTCCAGCCGAACTGGAAGAAGGCAATCAACATCACCGGAATGGTCACCACCGTGGCGCCCACATAGGGAATGATCACCGACAGCCCGACCAGCAGGCTGAGCAGCATCGCGTAGTTGAGGCCCATCAGCGCAAAACCGATGTAGGACGATACCCACACCACGGCAATTTCCATGAACTTGCCGCGCACATAGCTGGCGATCTTGATGTTCAGCTCGCGCCAGACATCCTGCACCAGTTCGCGGTCCTCGGGCAGGAAGCGGCTCAGCCAGTAGAGGATCAGGTGTTTGTCCTTGAGGAAGAAAAACACCAGCAGGGGCATGACGATCAGATAAACGAAGAAGGTGATGACATTGACCACCGACGACAGCGACAGGGTGACGATTTTCTGTCCCAGTTGAGACAGTTCGCCGCGTACCATGCCCAGGATTTCCTGCACCTGCTGCTCCGACACATAGTCCGGATAACGCTGGGGCAGCTGTGACAGCAGTTGCTGACCGCGAGCGAGCATGCGTGGCAACTCACGGAACAGCTCGGTCAGCTGGGTAGTCAGCAAGGGCAACAGGACCAGAAACAGCAGCAGAATGCCGGTAATGAACAGCGCGGTCATCAGACTGGCGGCTATGCTGCGGCTGACACCGATGCGCTCCAGTTTTTGCACCCAGCCTTCGAACAGATAGGCGATCACCACACTGACCAGGATCGGCGCCAGGTGCTCGCTGAAGAAGAAGATCAGCGCGCCGCTGACGATCAGGATCAGCGCCAGGATGACGGTCTGCGGGTTGGCGAAATTGCGCTCGTACCAGCGCCTGAGGACATCGATCATGAGCCGCTGTGCTGTTGGTAGTGTTGATCAAACAGGGTTTCGAGATCGTCGATGATCTCATCTGCGGGCCGTCCCTGCATCGTGTGCTGGGCCATCAGCGCCGACACATCATTGAGCAGGGCCTCGGTATTGAGCATCGGGTAGCCCGCACGCAGCCGGCGAATGGCGGCGATGACGGTTTCGCCGGCAGGCCTTGGTGCCGGGTTCGGCTCTGCCGGAATCGTTTCCGTCCTGTCCTGCACATGCCGCGCAACCAGGAATTCGGCATAGTCCAGCAGGCTGTCACGCCCGGCATCGTTCAGGCGCTCGTAGAGGCGCATCAATCGCTGTTTGTTGCCGGACATGCGGTGGTGGATTTCTCAGGGGTTGGATTTGCAGTAGGACTTGGCGAACTCGAGCAGTTCCTCCATCACCCGTACACGGAATTTCTGACGCTGGCGAACGAAAGAGAAGGGTCGCGACAGCGGCGGGTCGAGCTGGATCTCGGCCAGCGTGCCCAGTTTCAGTTCCTTGGCGATGGTGGAACGCGACAGGATGGAGATGCCCATGCCCGCTTCCACCGCGCCCTTGAGCGCCTCGGGGCTGCCCAGCTCGAGGCAGAAATCCATCTCCGTCGGGGTGATGCCGTTCTCCTTGAAGTAATCGGTGATGACCTCCCGGGTGCCCGAGCCCTCCTCGCGGCAGATGAACGGGAAGGGCTTGATGTCCTTCGGCTTGACCGGCCCCTTGCGCCGGGTCAGCTCGTGATCGGGAGGCGTCACCACAACCAGCTGGTCGTCGTGGCAGACCTCGACAATCAGATTCTTGTTGGCGACGGTGGCCTCGACCACGCCCAGATCGATGACATTGTGCTCGACCATCGACACGATACCCTCGGTGTTGGACACCTTGAGGCGGATGTTGATGTCGGGGAAGTTGGCCTTGAACTGCCCCAGCAGCGTCGGCAGCATGTATTCGGCAATGGTGGTACTGGCGCCGATGGTCAACGCGCCGGAGATCTCCCCGGTGAGCTCGCGCACCGAGTTCTCCATCTCGTCATAGAGGTCGAAAATGCGGTCGGCGAACTCATAGACCTTCTGCCCGGCGGGGGTCAGGTTGACCTTGTTGTGGGTGCGGTCGAACAGCCGGGTGTTGAAGTACTCCTCGAGCTGACGCACCTGGAAAGTGACCGCCGGCTGGGTCATGTGCAGGGCTTCCGCCGCCTTGGTGAAACTCAGCAGCTTGGCCACGGCATGAAACACCTTCAGTCGTCGGTCGCTCATGACAGCGCCACTCCATAAATTCGGGATACGCGAGTATACATCGAATTTATGGCCGCACGAATCCTCCGAATGGGATAGACCCGGCTTATGGCGGTATCAGTACCGCCACACCCTGCCCCGGCGGGCAAGGCGCGGCGGGCGTTCTTCGCTTCAGGCACCGGCCTCCTGCTCCTCGAGGACTTCCAGCTTGTGCTTGTTGAGCATGTAGTAGAGCACCGGAATGATCACCAGGGTCAGCAGCGTCGATACGAAGATGCCGAAGATCAGCGAAATCGCCAGACCGCGGAAGATCGGATCATCGACGATGAAGAAAGCACCGAGCATGGCCGCCAGGCCGGTCAGCACGATCGGCTTGGCGCGCACCGCGGCCGAAGTGATCACCGCTTCGGCGAAGGAGACGCCGGCGATCAGCTGCTCATTGATGAAATCCACCAGCAGGATCGAGTTGCGCACGATGATGCCCGCCAGCGCGATCATGCCGATCATCGAGGTGGCAGTGAACTTGGCGTCGAGCAGCGCATGCCCCGGCATCACGCCGATGATGGTCAGTGGTATCGGCGCCATGATCACCAGCGGCACCAGATAGGAGCGGAACTGCGCCACCACCAGCAGATAGATCAGGATCAGCCCGATGGAATAGGCAATACCCATGTCACGGAAGGTTTCGTAGGTCACCTGCCATTCGCCGTCCCACTTCATGCTGTACTGGTAGGGATTCTCCGGCTGCTGGATGAAGTACTGCTGCAGTTCGGGGTGGCTCTGCTCCAGTGCATCCACCATCTCGAACATGCCGTACAGCGGGCTGTCGAGCTCGCCGGCCATGTCGCCCATGACGAACACCACCGGCAGCAGATCCTTGTGGTAGATCACCTTGTCGATCTCGGTTTCGACCAGTTCCACCAGTTCCGACAGCGCGATCTGGCCACCGCTGGAGGTACGCAGTTTCAGCGACAGGCTGTCGTAGAGATCCTCGCGTTTGTCCGAGGGCAGGATCAGCCGGATCGGCGTCGCGAACTTTACATTGTTGCCATGGATGTAGCTGATGTCCTCGCCTTCCAGCACGGTCTTTATCGCGGCAGCGATCTGCTGCTGGCTGACGCCGAAGATCGCGGCCTTCTGGCGGTCCACCTTGAGCACATAACGGCGCGCGGAGTATTCCACCGAATCGTCGATGTCGACGATGTCCGGCGTGTTCTCGAACACCGAGCGGATCTTCTTTGCCTCGCGGATCTGACCGGCATAGTCCAGCCCGTAGATCTCGGCCACCAGCGGCGCCAACACCGGCGGACCGGGGGGCACTTCCGCCAGCTTCACATTGGCGCCGAAGGGTTTGGCGATGCGTTGCAGCGCGTCACGCACCGACAGCGCAATCTCGTGACTCTTGCGCTCGCGGTGGTGCTTGTCCACCAGATTGACCTGGATATCGCCGACAGCACCGCCTTCGCGCAGGTAATACTGGCGCACCAGACCGTTGAAGTTGATCGGCGCCGCGGTACCCACATAGGCCTGGTAGTTGGACACTTCCGGCACCGTGGCCAGATACTCGGCCAGGGTATTGACCACGCGGGCCGTCTGCTCCAGCGCCGTGCCCTCAGGCATGTCGACAATGACCTGGAATTCCGACTTGTTGTCGAAGGGCAGCATCTTCAACACCACGCTGTTGACGACCACCAGCCCCACCGAGGCCACCAGCAGCAGCGCCACACCCAGGTTCAGCAACAGGAAGTTGCGTCCCTGGTGGCGCCCACGGACGAAGGGCGTCATCAGCCGGTCGAACAGGCGGTAGATCCAGCCGGTCTTCATCTCATCGATCGAGTGGTGCTCGGCCTTCATGTGCTCCTCCCTGGAGCGCAGCACCTTGTAGCTGAGCCAGGGCGTGAAGATGAAGGCCACCAGCAGCGAGATCACCATGCCCATGCTGGCATTGATCGGGATCGGGCTCATGTAGGGACCCATCAGGCCGGTGACGAAGGCCATCGGCAGCAATGCGGCAATGACGGTGAAGGTGGCCAGTATGGTCGGGCCGCCCACCTCGTCGACCGCACGCGGTATCGCCTGGCTCAGCGACTTGCCGCCCAGGGTCATGTGGCGGTGGATGTTCTCCACCACCACTATGGCGTCATCGACCAGGATACCGATCGAGAAGATCAGCGCGAACAGCGACACCCGGTTGAGGGTGAAGCCCCAGGCCCAGGAAGCGAACAGAGTGATCAGCAGGGTGATGCCGATCGCCAGGCCGACGATGAAGGCCTCGCGCAGGCCCAGCGCCACCGCCACCAGCAGGATCACCACCGCGGTGGCGAAGATCAGCTTGAAGATCAGCGTATTGGCCTTGTTGCTGGCGGTTTCGCCATAGTTGCGGGTGATCGAAATATGGACCCCGTCCGGTATGAAAGTGCCCTTGAGTTGCTCCATGCGGTCGATCACGCGCTGGGCAATGACCACCGCATTGGTGCCCGGCTTCTTGGCCACGGCAATGGTCACCGCCGGGCGGATACCCTCGATGGTGGCAATGCCGTCGGTCTCGGCGCCGGCGCCGGTACCGTACC
Source organism: Gammaproteobacteria bacterium (assembly GCA_026989015.1). Classification (GTDB taxonomy): domain Bacteria; phylum Pseudomonadota; class Gammaproteobacteria; genus S144-22. The sequence continues at coordinate 21,213 of JALSKD010000186.1, read as the reverse complement.
AGACATACTGGTCCGGTTGCTGCGGTCCGTCCTTGATGGTGGCGATGTCGCGCAGGTATACCGGACGGCCCTCGAACACGCCGACCACCAGATCGCCGACCTCGTCGCTGCTGGTCATGAACACGCCGGCCTGAACCGAAATCTCCTGATTGTCGCGCACCAGCTTGCCGGCCTCCTGCGAGGCGTTGGCCTGGGTCAGCGCGCGGCGTATCGCATCCAGGTCCAGCTGGTAACCGGCGATCTTTTGCGGATCCAGCTCTACCCGCACCACGCGCTGGGCTCCGCCCAGGGTGTAGATGTCACGGGTGCCCGGCACCCGCTTCAATTCCGCCTCGATGGCATGAGCCACCTGCAACAGTTCCCAGGCACCGCGGTTTTCGTCGTCCGACCACAGCGTCAAGGCCACGATGGGCACATCGTCGATGCCCTTGGGCTTGATGATCGGCTGCCCCACGCCCAGGTTCATCGGCAGCCAGTCGAGGTTGGAGAAGATCTTCGAATACAGGCGCACGATGGCATCGGTACGGTCCTCGCCCACCTTGAACTGCACGGTGAGGATCGACATGCCCTGGCGCGATACCGAATACACATGCTTGATGCCGGAAATCTCCGACAGCACCTGCTCCGCCGGCGAACTCACCAGCTGTTCCACCTCGGACACCGAGGCACCGGGGAAGGGAATGAAGATATTGGCGAAGGTCACATTGATCTGCGGCTCTTCTTCCTTCGGCGTCACCAGGATCGCGAACAGACCCATCAGCACGCCGACCAGCGCCAGCAGGGGCGTGATCTCGGAGAACAGGAACTTCTTCGCCAGCGCGCCGGAAAAGCCCAGCGGCGGCTCGTAGTCCGGATGATCCGGATGATCGGGCGTCAGCTCTGCCATGGCCGCATCACTCCTCTGCCTGTTCCTGCTTGATGATGATCGCGGCGGCTACCGGATCGGTCACCACCAGCTCGCCGGCGCGCAATCCGGAGACCACCACCACCTCGTTGTCCGGCAGGCGCCGTCCGAGACGGACATGACGGAAATGCAGCTTCTGGTCCTCCAGCACATAGACGCCGGTAACCTCGCCACGGAAGGCAACGGCACTGAACGGAATCACCACCTTGTTCTGGCGGCCCACTTCCATCGCCACCTTGACGAACATGCCCGGCAGCAGGTCATGATCACCTTCCGGCAGTTCGACACGCAGCACGAAGCTGTGGCTGCGCACATCGGCAAAGGGGAAGAAGGTCATCTTGTCGGACACGATCTCGCTGTCCTCGGTGACCACGATCGCCCGTTTCTGGTCACGCACCTCGCGGATCAAGCTCTGCGGCACATGGGTGACCACGCGCAGCTTCTCCAGCGAAATGCCGGCCACCAGCGGCGACCCGATGCTGACCGCCTCGCCCGGTTCCACATGACGCTCGACGAGGATGCCGCTGTAGGGCGCGCGCACCCGGGTGTAGGCCAGCTGCTCCCTGGCCTTGGCCACCGCCGCACGGGCCGACTGTACCCGTGCCTGGGCCGATTTCAGCGCCGCGCTGGCCTTGTCCAGAGACGACTTGGGCACCACCTTGCGCTGATACACCTTAAGCACCCGCTCGTATTCCAGCTTGGCCTCCTGCTGCCGCGCGTGCGCCTCGTTGAGCGCCGCCTCCGCCTGCCGCAAGTCCGCGCGCTGCTGGGTATCGTCGATCAGCACCACCAGCTGCCCCTTGCGCACGAAATCGTTGACATCGAAATGGACTTCCTTGATCACGCCGGAGGTCTGCGCCGAAATCGTGCTCTTCTGGGTGGCCTCGACGACGCCCTCGAGCAGGTAGGTGGTCGGCACTTCCTTGAGCTGGGCGGCACCGGTTTCCACGCCGTTGATTGCGGCCTGCCCCGGCAGGCTGAACAGCAACGCGAGAACGAAGGTGTACAGCGGGTTTGCAATCTTCATGATGGTTCCCTGATGGATGGATAAGCGATTTTGATGCAGGGCATTATATTAGCTTTTTCTAATATTTAAAGGGGCAACCGTGAAAACGCCGAAATCGCCCGCAGGTCGGCAAAAGTTTCCGACGCAGTCGGCAGCGTCTATAATCCCCCGAAGCAGTGTAATCCATTCCGTGCTCGAGGACACACCGATGAAATACCCATTGCTCCTGCTGCTGCTCGCCAGCGGTCTGGTACAGGCAGCCGGCATCCAGAAATGGATCGACGAAGACGGCGTGGTTCACTACGGCGACAACCCGCCCCTGCGGGTCAGGGCCGAGCCGGTATCCGTGATCCGCCCGCCGAGCAATCCGGGCAAGCCTCTGCCGCGCCTCAATGCACGGAACGGCAAAGCGGGGACCACCGCAGAAGCCGGTACCGAAACCCCCACCGAACCCACACCCAAAAAACGCTTCAATCCGAAGAAGGATGCCGACCGCATCTGCGAACGGGCGCGCAAGGACCTGCAGGTCATCAACCGCAGTACCCGGATCAAGCTCAAGCAGGCCGACGGCACCGAGCGCTACATGACGGCCGAGGAAATCGACAAACGCCGCGAGAAATCCCGCACACTGATCGAGCAATACTGCAAATAGTCCCATGCCCTATCTCTCCGTCGTCAGCAACCGGCCGCTGGATACCGATTCCGATCAGCTGCGCATCCTCAGCCGCAGCATCGCCGAAGGTCTGGGCAAACCCGAATCCTATGTGATGGTTGCGCTCAGCCACAACCCGGACATGCTGTTCGCCGGCAGCGCGGAGCCACTGGCCTATTGCGAACTGAAGAGCCTCGGCCTGCAGGAATCCCGCACCGCCGAGCTGTCGCAACGCATCTGCGACAACCTGCAGAAACTCTGGGGACTGGATCCGAAGCGCATCTACATCGAGTTTTCCTCCCCGGCGCGGGCCATGTGGGGCTGGGATCGCCGCACCTTCTGAAGTACTCTTCACTTCCCGTTCACCGCAGTCGAGAACCCCGCCCATGAAAACCAGCCGCTTTCATCTGTCGACGATGAAGGAAACCCCGGCCGACGCCGAGATCGTCAGCCATCAGCTGATGCTGCGCGCCGGCATGATCCGCCGCCTGGCTTCCGGACTCTATACCTGGCTGCCGCTGGGCCTGCGCGTACTGCGCAAGGTCGAGGCCATCGTACGCGAGGAAATGAACCGCGCCGGCGCGCTGGAACTGCTGATGCCGGCCGTCCAGCCGGCCGAACTGTGGCAGGAATCCGGCCGCTGGGAGCAGTACGGTCCCGAACTGCTGCGCCTGAAGGACCGCCATGGTCGTGAATTCTGCATCGGCCCGACCCACGAGGAGGTCATCACCGACCTGTTCCGCCGCGAGGTCAAGAGCTACAAGCAGCTGCCGCTCAACTTCTACCAGATCCAGACCAAGTTCCGCGACGAGATCCGCCCGCGTTTCGGTGTGATGCGCGCCCGTGAATTCGTCATGAAGGATGCCTATTCCTTTCACCTCGATGCGGAATCGCTGCAACGCACCTACGACGACATGTTCACGGCCTACAGCCGAATCTTCGACCGCTTCGGACTGGACTACCGCCCGGTGGCCGCCGATTCCGGCGCCATCGGCGGCAATACTTCCCATGAATTCCATGTGTTGGCCGATTCCGGCGAGGACGCCATTGCCTTCTCCGACGGCAGCGACTATGCCGCCAACGTCGAAATGGCCGAAGCCATCTGCGAACAAAAGCGCGGTGAACCCACGCAGGACATGCACACTGTGGACACCCCGAACGCCCACACCATCGAGGAAGTCTGCGCCCTGCTCGGCCTGCCCGCCGAACAGACGCTGAAAACCCTGATCGTCCGCGGCGATCCCGGTGAGGACGGCAACGGCCCCGAACTGGTCGCCCTGTGCCTGCGCGGCGACCACGAACTCAACGCCGTCAAGGCGGAGAAACTGCCCCAGGTGGCCGCGCCGCTGCAGATGGCCGACGCCGAACACATCCGCAGCGTGATCGGCTGCGACATCGGCTCCATCGGCCCTGTGGGGTTGAACCTTCCGGTCATTGCCGACCGCTGCGCCGCCGCGCTCGCCGACTTCGTCTGCGGGGCCAACGAAAACGGCAAACACCTCACCGGCGTCAACTGGGGCCGGGATCTGCCTGAACCGGAGGTCGCCGACATCCGCAATGTGGTCGAGGGCGACCCCAGCCCCGACGGCAAGGGACGCCTCGGTATCCTGCGCGGCATCGAGGTGGGCCACATCTTCCAGCTCGGCGACAAGTATTCGCGGGCGATGAAGGCCGAGGTGCTGGACGAAAACGGCAAGGCCCGAACCGTCACCATGGGCTGCTACGGCATTGGCGTATCGCGCGTGGTGGCCGCGGCCATCGAGCAGAACCACGACGACAGGGGCATCATCTGGCCGATGGCGCTGGCACCGTTCACGCTGGCCATCTGCCCGATCAACTACCACAAGTCCGAGGCCGTCCGGAACGAGGCCGATGCCTTCCATGCCTGGTGCCTGGAACAGGGCATCGATGCCCTGCTCGACGACCGCCCGCTGCGCCCCGGCGCCATGTTTGCCGACATGGAACTGATCGGCGTGCCACACCGGGTGGTGTTCAGCGATCGCGGCCTTCAGGCCGGAAACTTCGAATACAAGGGACGCAGCGATGAGGCTTCCGAGAATGTCGCGCTCGAGCGGCTCAAGGCGTTCGTTCGCGAAAAGCTGGACTGAGCGGGCGCTGGGCGCCGCCCTGCTCGGTCTGCTGCTGATCGGTCAACCGGCAGTGGCCACCGAGCCGCCGGCGGTGGACCCGGAGCTCAAGCGTCTGCTGCAGGAGGCGGTGCGCGAAACCGACGGCTTCGAGGACCGCTATGACGCGGAGGTCTGGCTGCACGACATGAGCCGGCGGCTGGAACGCTGGGTGAAGGACCCGCGCGAGCGCATCGAAATCCTCAAGACCGTCCACTACGAAGCCCGAAGGGCCGGGCTGGAGCCGGAACTGGTGCTGGCGGTGATCGAGGTGGAAAGCGCCTTCGACCGCTTCGCGATCTCGGTATCCGGTGCGCGCGGGCTGATGCAGGTGATGCCCTTCTGGCTCGACGAGATCCAGCTCTCCGACAAGAACCTGTTCAGGATCCGCACCAACCTGCGCATGGGCACCACCATCCTGCGCTACTACCTGGACATGGAAAAGGGGGATCTGGGACCGGCGCTGGCCCGCTACAACGGCAGCTACCGCCATTACAACGGCTACGCCGCAAAGGTCGTGCGTGCCCTGCAGCGGCACTGGTTCAAGCAATAGGCATCAACCGTCGTAGCGTGGCGGCGCGACCTTCAGCACCTCCTGCACCGTGGTCAGGCCCCGCGCCACCTTTTGCGCGCCGGCGAGATTAAGCGGGCGCATGCCTTCCTTCAGGGCCTGACGGCGGAACTCCAGCAGATCGAAGTCGGCGCGGATGCGCTTCTTCAATGTGTCCGACAGGGGCATCATCTCGTAGATACCCTTGCGGCCCAGGTAGCCGGTGTTGCGGCATTCCAGACAGCCTTCGGCCTCGTACACCTGTTTCGGCGGCGGCGCGTTCCAGGGGCGGATCATCGCTTCCCATTCCAGTGCATCCAGCGCCTTCGGCTGCTTGCAGTGCGGGCACAGGGTGCGCACCAGACGCTGGGCCACGACGCCCAGCAGGGTGGCGCTGATCAGGTAGGGGGGCACCCCGATCTCACTGAGCCGGGCCACCGCCGAGGGCGCATCGTTGGTGTGCAGCGTGGACAGCACCAGATGACCGGTCAGCGCCGCTTGCACGGCCATCTCGGCGGTTTCCCGATCGCGGATCTCGCCGATCATGATGATGTCCGGGTCCTGGCGCAACAATGTGCGCACACCGCTGGCGAAATCGAGGCCGATCTTCGGGTGCACCTGCATCTGATTGAAACTCGGCTCGACCAGCTCGATCGGGTCTTCGATGGTGCAGACATTGACCTGTGGCGTGGCCAGCTGCTTGAGGCTGGTGTACAGGGTGGTGGTCTTGCCCGATCCGGTGGGACCGGTCACCAGGATGATGCCATGGGGTTGGCGGATCATGCCTTCCCAGATTTCGGATTCCCTTTTCTCGAACCCGAGATCGGAGAAATCGCGCACCAGCACCTCCGGATCGAAGATGCGCAATACCAGTTTCTCGCCAAAGGCGGTGGGCATGCTCGACAGGCGCATCTCGATCTCCTTGCCATCCGGCGAGCGGGTCTTGATGCGTCCGTCCTGGGGCTTGCGCTTTTCGGCCACATCCAACCGCCCCATAATCTTGATGCGGCTGATCACCGCCGCGGTGATGTTGGCGGGAATTTCATACACCTGGTGCATTACCCCGTCGATACGGAAACGCACCTTGCCCTGTTCACGGCGCGGCTCGATGTGAATGTCGCTGGCGCGCTCGGTGAAGGCATACTGCAGCAGCCAGTCAACGATGCTGACGATGTGCTGATCATCGGCTTCCACCGAACCGGTCCGTCCCAGTTCGATGAGCTGCTCCAGGTTCTGAATGTTGCCGACCTGCTCACCCTGCGCGCCACCGGCCTTGTCCATGGCCTTGCTGATGCTGTAGAACTCGAGCAGATAGCTTTTCAGCTGCTGCGGATTGGCGAGCACGCAGCGGATTGGCTGTTGTACGATGCGCGCAATCTCGTCCTGCCATTCCATGTTGCAGGGGTCGCTGACCGCGATCGTCACCTGGCCCGGCTGCACCTCGACCGGAAGAATGCTGAAGCGCGAGGCATAGGCATAGGACATCAGCCCGGTACAGGCCGCCACATCCATTTTAAGCGGGTCGAAGTGGAAGCGTTCGAGGCCCGATTTGTCGGCCAGCCAGTCGGTGAGCAGATCGAGCGTCAACAGGGTATTGGGGTCGGCGGCGTGACGCCAGTTGCGGCTGGCGACGATTTCCAAGGGATGCAGGCCGTCACGGTCCTTGCGCGAAATCAGCGAAGACACCATCCGTGCCCGCTCCTCCTCGACCAGCCCGTCATCGACCAGCGCGTCGAGGATGCCCTCCAGGCTGCAGTTTCGAATCATTCCCCGATCTCGATGCTGACCGGCATGTCGGCCGGGATCAGTTGTTCGGTCTCGAAACGGACCCGCAGCGGATAACCGCTGAGCCCTGCGCCGGTGCTGACCCGCTTCAGACCGACTTCCTCGACCCGTCCCGTATAGCGCTGTCCGCGATAGGTCACCGACGCGCTGCGGCCGACCAGGTCATGATCCCATTGTTCGGAACCGAGTGAACCCACCGCCTGCATGCTGCGCGTGCGCACCAGCACTAGCAGAGGAGTCAGCTCGACTTCGGGGTTCACATATTGCCCAACCCGGGCTTCGATCGACAAAACACGCCCCTCCATCGGTGCGCGAATGCGCGTCAGCTGCAGGAGGTATTCGGCCAGTTGCTGCTCGGCCAGCGCCGCCTCGTAAGCGCCGCGTGCCTCGGCCAGGCGGCTCTCGGCCTTCTGCAACGCCACCGTCGACAGGGAATCCCGGTCGTAGAGTTCCTGGGCGCGTTCGAATTCGAGTTCCGCGGTCTGCAACGGCGGCTTGAGGCGTTCGGCGCGGGCCCTGGCCTGTGCCAGCCGGGCCTTGTGCGGGCGGTCGTCCAGCTGCAGCAGCAGATCTCCGCGCGCAACCCGTTGCCCGGGCCTGACCGCAACGCGCTGGATGACGCCATCGGTGCCGGCATTGACGGCCACCGAGTCGCCAAAACGGGTGAAGCCATTGAGCGTCAGTGCCTGCAGCGGCGCAGTGATCAGCAACAGGATCAGGCATGTGTACCGAAAGCTAGCCATTCGCATCTCCGGGCGGTTGGGTGCCGGCATCGCCGGCCAGGGTTTCCAGCGGCTGGCCCACGAGCTGCTCGAGCTTGCGCCAGGCGAGATCGAAATCGAAGCGGGCGCGCCAGACCTTCCAGCGGGCGTCGGAGAACTGCACCATCGCGTCTCCGAGGTCACTCTTGAATTCCAGTTCATAATCGGCACGGCTGCGGTCCAGATAGAGGTCGCGGTACTCCTGCGCCGCCAGGGCACCCTGCAAACGCAACCGGCTCTGGCGCAAGTCCTGCCACAGTTTGAGGACATCGAGGCGCAGCTGGCTGCGCGTCCGCTGCAGCTCGGCCAGTGCGCGGCGGTGCTCGGCCCGTGCCTGACGCAGGCGCGCATCGCCGGAGCGTCCGCGGTAGAGGGGCACATCGAAGTAGATGGAGGCCCGCCAGTCGTCCCTCGGTGAATTGTCACGGAAATGCTTGGCCACTTCCAGCTCCGCATCGAGGCTCGGTGCGTCCGCCTTTTCCGCGGCACGGATCGCCTGACGGGCGATCTCGACCTTCTGCTGGCCGATGGCCACCCGCAGGCTGTTGCTCAGCGCCTTTTCAAGCAGGCGATCCACCTCCGGCACCGGGCGCTCGGTATCGATGTCGGGCACCACCAACTCATCGGGCGGTGAATCCGGAACACCCAGCGCCTCGGCGAGCATCTGCCGCGTCAGGCGCTGTCGGTTCTCGCTGCGGTAACGGTTCTGGCGTATGGTCTCGTAGGCCGCCAGCTTTTCTTCCACATCGATGTCGGAAGCCAAGCCCAACTCGCGGTTCTCGCGCATGCGGTCATAGCGGATGAAACCGATGGCCAATTCCTCGTTGTGCCGCAGGTATTCATTGTCGGCATCGAGTACCTGGTAATACAGCTCGACGATCTCCAGTTCGCGCTGCTGCAGGCGCCAGCGTTTTTGCAGTTCGGCAAGGCGCAGTTTGTGGGCGGCCAGCGCATCGGCGGCGGCGCTGCGTCCAAAATCGTAGAGGGGTTTGCGCAAATACAGGCCAGCCAGGCTGTCGTCGTCATCGGTCAGCGGGCTGTTGTCAGACAACCCCACCTTGCGCCAGCGGCCTTCGAGATCGAGGGTGACGCCGCGCTCGGCGGCCACCGCATCGGCTTCGGCTTCGCGTTTCTCGCGCTCCGCCTCGGCCAGCTGCACGGCAAAATGGTCGGGATAGGCCGCCCGCTCCAGTGCGGCTTCCAGGGTCAGCGGCTCGGGCAGGGTTTCGGCAGCCTGAATCGGGGGGACGGCGAACAGCAGGCAGAACAGCAGCGCGCGCATCATGAACGGCTGGCTTTCTCTTTCTTACGCATGCGCTTGTAACGGCTGAAGCGGATGGGCCTGCCGTTCTTGTCCTTGAGTTTGTAGACGCCCTGCAGGTAGTAGTCCGCCAGCCACATGAACTCCTCGACTCCCGAAGTAGCACCGGTATAGCGCACCAGCAGGTTGCCGTCGAGATCGAAGAAGGCGAGCACCGGTGTGGCACGCACCCGGTATTGACTGGCGAAGCCCTTGAGGGTGGTTTCAGTGCCTTTGAAGTCGGTTACCTCGATGTCGCCCTCGATATCGACAGCGAGGCTGTGAAAGTGCTTGCGGAAGAACTCCTGCACCTCGGGCTGGTTGAGCACGGTGCGTTTCATGCGGTGGCAGAAAGGGCATTCATCCAGCTCGAAGAACACGAACAGGCCTTGCTTGCCTTCCTCGCGGGCGACTTCAAGCTCTTCCGCCATGTCGCCAAGGCTCTGTTCGAAGAAGTACTGGTAGGGGTCGCGCGGCTCGGCTGCAAGCACCACCGATGACAGACCGGCAAGCAGTCCGGTCAACAGCAAAAGCCGGGCAAGAAAGTGACCGTAAGCGTTCATCTCGTTCCTCTGTCGGTGGTCGAAGCTGCGCTTCGTGGACGCCTCTGCGGGCGCCTTGGTCGGGGCGGATCAGCTGCCGCCTTCCGCCGGATTTTTAGCTTCCCACTTCTCGATGAAATTTTCAATCATTTCACGCGTGACGCCGCCCACCTGGCGAGCGACCAGTTCCCCCTGGGGTGTGATGACGAAGGTGGTCGGCAACCCCGGAATGCGGCCCAGCGGCGATTCCGCAACCGGCCCCACGATGAAGTTGGGGTAGGAGATGAAGTATTCGTCGAGAAAATCGAGAATGCGCTGCTTGTCGATGACCTCGGTATTCAGGCCCAGCACGACGGCCTTGTCCTTCTCGTAGGCGGCATGGAAGGATTCCAGCTCCGGCATCTCCTCGCGACAGGGCGGGCACCAGGTGGCCCAGTAGTTGACGATCACCCATTTGCCGCGGTAGTCCGACAGGCGCACCTGCTTGCCGTCGAGATCGGTCAGCGTCATGTCTACCGGTTCGGCGAACAGCTGAGTGGAAAACAGGAACAGAATCAGGGCAAGAGCAGGTTTCATGGCGGATACCGGAATAAGGGAGTTCGCTGCTTTGGATTCGCTCCGGCGCAAATGGTTTCCACGGCAGAGAACGGGCAAGAAAAAGGCCCGCCGAAGCGAGCCCTTTCCCGTTCCGGCCCCGGAGCCGGAATTCAGCCCGGTATTACTGGGCCAGGTATTGCTTGTCGGATTCCTCGACCACGCCGATGGACCAGGCGCCGCGGGTCTTGGCATGCTGGATGGCGGCATCGATCTCGCTGGCGGAAGCGTTGGGGATCTCGAAGACCTGGCCGGGGTAGATCAGGTCGGCATCCTTGATCTGGTCGGCATTGGCCTTGTAGATCAGCGGCCACTGATAGGGGTTGCCGTAGATGGAATCCTTGCCGGAGATATCCCACAGGTTGTCGCCACGCACCACCGTGTATTCGCCGGCGGAAGTCATCATCGAACCGGTTCCGCTCACTGTGCCGAAGCGTTCGTTGAAGCGCTTGGTCTCGGAGTGGTACTGGGCAATCGCGTCATCGGACTGCTTGGCAGCCTTGTTGGCCAGAGCGATGGCCTTGTCGTTGTCGCCCGCAGCGGCGGCCTTCTCGGCTTCCTTGATGATCTTGGCGGTGTCACGCCACTCGTAACCCAGCTTCTGGGCGCGTGCCAGCTTCAGCTTGGCGGAGTAGATGGCGTTCTTGGCGGCGGCGCTGGGTCCTGCCTGTTCGGTTTCGGTAGCCGGCGCAGGCTGGGTCTCGCTGGCGCAGCCTGCAATCAGGCCGGTGGAGAGAAGGGCAATGGCGGCGAACTTCAGTAACTCGGTTTTTTTCATGGGTAGCGTTCTCCGGGAACGGTTTTGGTTTGTCAGTTCAGGTCAAGCTTGAGCGCTGGACTGGGTTGTTCATGAATCCAGTGTGGCGAACCTTACCCCCTGCGGGGTTTTCGGGCAAGCCCGTACTCGGCTCCACAATGCCCGGTCAAGAATGGCCATCAAATTTGTTTATCATTGTTATTCCGCCGAAAGTACCGAATGCCGGGGGCAGTGTCAACCCGCCCGACAAAAGCATTGCCTTGATCCGGCCCTTGCTCCAGAATTGATCCGCATATCGCCAACAAGGGTTTGCCCGTTCGCGGAGCGCCCGACATCGCCAACACGCTGTCTATCCGAGGTCACACGATGAGCCGTTCTTCCGTCGTTATCTATCACAACCCCCGTTGCAGCAAGTCCCGCGCGACACTGGAACTGCTGCAGGAGCAGGGCATCGAACCCGAAATCGTCGAATACATGAAAGACCCGCCCGACCAGCAGACGCTGGCGCATCTGGTCGAGCTGCTCGGCGTTTCGCCACGCGAGTTGCTGCGTACCAACGAGCAGGTCTACAAGGATGCGGGGCTGGACGAAAACGACCTCAGCGACGAAGACATTCTCGACGCCCTGGCCCAGTGCCCGACCATCCTGCAGCGGCCGATCGTGGTGGTGGACGATGAGCGCGCCGCCATCGGCCGCCCGCCCGAATCGGTGCTGGAGATCCTCTGATCCCCTTGGCTGACGAAGCCCGGATACTGTTGCTCTACTACAGCCGTCACGGATCGGTGGCGGCGCTGGCGGAACGAATCGCCGAAGGGGTGGAGTCGGTCAGCGGCGCTCTGGCACTGCTGCGCCGGGTGCCCGAGGTCTCTCCACGCACCGAACAGAGCGACGACCCTCTGCCCATAAGCGGCCCGCCCTATGCAGAGCCGGATGAACTCTCGGCCTGCGACGGCCTGATTCTGGGCTCGCCAGCCTATTTTGGCAGCATGGCGTCACCGCTGAAGCATTTCCTCGAGCAGACCTCGCCATTGTGGCTCTCCGGCGCACTGATCGACAAACCGGCCGCGGTGTTCACCTCGGCCTCCAGCCTGCACGGCGGGCACGAATCGGTGCTGCTGGGCATGATCAAGCCGCTGCTGCACCACGGCATGCTGATCGCCGGCCTGCCCTACTCGGAGCCCGCCGTGGTGAACACCCGCAGCGGCTGCACGCCCTATGGCGCCAGCCACCACGATCACCCCCAGGGCGCCCCCCTGTCCGAAGACGAGGTCCGCTGCGCCAGGGCGCTGGGGCGCCGGGTGGCGAAGCTGGCCCTGCGACTGAAGTCCTCGTCATGACCCGCTTTCGTCCGCTGCAGGTCCTGGCATTGCTGTGCCTGTCCGGTCTCATCCTGACCCAGCTGGGTCTTCTGCTGTGGCTCGACGGCGCGTGGTGGATTCCACTTTTGCTGTCCCTGCCACTGCTGTTCCCGCTGCCCGGCCTGTGGCGCAACCGGCGCTATACCTTCAAGTGGGTCGGTTTCCCGGTATTGTTCTATTTCGCCATCGGGGTCAGCGAAGCCTTTGCCGGCGGCAGCCTGCGGCTGTACGGTATCCTGAACCTGCTATTCAGCACCGGTCTGTTTCTGGCTGCGGTCTATCACAGTCGCTATCTGGCGCTGTCCGGCTCCAGCTGAAACGGCAGTACTTCGCGGATCAGCGGCACGGTGATGCGCCGCTGCATCGACAGGGCTGCCGCATCCAACAGCTGTAGCGCATCCATCTGATCCTTCAGGCGCCGCGAATAGCGGCTGAGAAGAAAATGCAGCGCCTCGTCGCCCAGCTCCAGCCCCAGCAGACGCGCGCGTTCACGCAGGATGCGCTCCACCGCCGCGTCGTCCGGCTGAGGCAACGCGATCAGCAATCCCCAACCGAGACGGGATTTGAGGTCCGGCAGACGGAAGCCGGTATCGCGGGGCTGTCGCGACAGGCTGAACAGAAACCGCAACTCACCGTTCTTGACCCGGTTGACCACCTGATAGCAGGCAGCTTCCCAGTCCCGGTTGCCGGCCAGCAGGTCGATGTTGTCCACGGCCAGCACCGAACCCGCGGCAAACTCGCTGAACCCATCAGCACTGGCTTCGATCAGTTGCGCGGCATCGAACAGGTGGTAACGGATATCGGCATCCCGGGCATAGAGCGCGCAGGCATTGAGTAGATGGGTCTTGCCACTGTCGGTGCCGCCCCACAGTCCGATCAGTGACTCTCCGGTTTCGTCGAACAGGGCGGTCAGCTGATGGCGGATGTAGGGCGCCGGGTCGGCAATGTAGTTGTCGAGGCTGAAGCGGGAGTCGAACTCCAGCGGCAGGGGAAGTTGCGCCATGCGGCCGTATCTCGAACAGTCGAACGCGTGTCAGCGCAGCAGGCGGTAGTGCAGGCGCACCAGCGCGTTGACCGCGCCCGCCTGCACCTGTGGCAGCTCCTGCTGTTCCAGCACATCGCCAAGCGCGATCAACCGCGACAGATCCTGTGCGGCGTTGCGCAGGCGCAGCCGGAAACTGACGCGCTCCGGCTCGACCCGCTGCGGGCGCACCGATTCGATGGCGTCCAGCGACTTGAGGTAACGGGTCACCCGCAACAGTGCGTCGAGGGTGGTGACGCCGTCGACCATCAGCAACAGATCCTGCCCACCGGCCATCGAAGTATCCAGCGCATATTCGCTGGCCAGGGTCCTCCCCAGCCGGGAGAGGGCCTGATCGAGCACGGCCTGACGGGTCGGCGCTTCGAAGCTCCAGTCGAAGGAACGGCCGGAGAAACGCAACTGCCAGTTGCCGCGCCAGCCCTTGCCACCGTTTCCGGACAGGGTGCCCACCAGCACCGCGTCGGGCGCGTAACGGGCGCTGACCGCGGCAATGGCCCGTTCATCGCGGTCACGGATCTGCCTGGGACCCAGCACACGGCTGTCTTCCAGATCATTGAGCGGCAGCAACACGGGCAGACCGCGCGCATCGGCCAGGCGGCTGATCTGCGCAGCCAGTCCCGGAGTGGTGTCATCAGCGACCAGCTTCAGCCGTCCGCCCTGCTGCACGGCCAGCAACAGCAGGCTGCTTGGGCGCTCGGCACCCCACAATTTGAGCTGCTGGTCACGCAACAGGCGTTCCAGCGCTGTCGCGTCGAAACGCACCTTGAGCCACAACCTGGGTGACGCCTTGGCGCCGTCAGTGCCTGTGGCCGCTTCATTGGCGCGATAACGGTATTCGGCGACAAAACGCGCGGCGCGCTTGATCGCCCCCTGCAGACCGGGGTGTTCAAGCACCCGTTCATCGCCGGTGATCTTGACCAGCACCCGCTTCATCGCCTCGCCAAACAGCTTGAGCCGTTCGGCCGTACTCTGATCCGCGGCCGGCAGCTCGACCGTATAGAGGTTGTTGACACGCACCGCCCAGGCCGCCGCGGGCAACAGCATCAGCAGCAGCGACAGGGCCGGCAGCAGCAGGCGGGCTCGGCGGGAATCGGATCGGCGCATGGGCGGGTGAAACCGGGCAATAATTTTCAGGGCGTGTAAAATAGCACAGCCCCCAACATCGGAGAACCCGCGGCCATGAATTCCGCCGATCCCAAGCCCTCACTGAGTTACCGTGACGCCGGTGTCGACATCGATGCCGGAAACGCCTTGGTGGAACGCATCAAGCCGGCCATCCGGCGCACCCGGCGCAGCGGCGTGGTCGGTGGCATCGGCGGTTTTGGCGGATTGTTCGATCTGCCGCTGGACCGCTACCCGAACCCCTATCTGGTCTCCGGCACCGACGGCGTCGGCACCAAGCTGCGGCTGGCCATCGACCTCCAGCGCTATGACGGCATCGGCATCGATCTGGTCGCCATGTGCGCCAACGACATTGCCGTGCTGGGCGCCGAACCCCTGTTCTTCCTCGACTACTACGCCACCGGCCGACTGGAGCTGGAAGTCGCCGAGCAGGTCATCACCGGCATCGCCGAGGGCTGCGTACAGGCCGGCTGTGCGCTGATCGGCGGCGAGACCGCCGAAATGCCCGGCATGTACGCACAAGACGATTTCGACCTCGCCGGTTTCTGCGTCGGCATCGTGGACAAGGACGCGATCATCGACGGCAGCGAGGTCCGCCCCGGCGATGCGCTGCTGGCGCTCGGCTCATCCGGCCCCCACTCCAACGGCTATTCGCTGATCCGCAAGATCATCGAGATCAGCGGCGCCGATCTTGCCCAGGATTGCGGTGGCCGCCCGCTCGGTGATGCCCTGCTGGAACCGACCCGAATCTACTGCAAGACCCTGCTGGAACTGGATCGGGCCAACACCCCCCACGCCATCGCCCACATCACCGGCGGCGGATTGACCGAAAACATCCCCCGCGTCCTGCCCGAACACTGCGCCGCGCGCATCGACAGCTCCAGCTGGGCGCTTCCACCGGTCTTCCAGTGGCTGCAACAGGCCGGCGGCATCAGCGACAGCGAGATGCGCCGCACCTTCAACTGTGGCGTCGGCATGGTACTGGCGGTGGACGCCGATCTGGCCGACACCACCCTGTGGGCACTGCGCGATGCCGGTGAGACCGCCTGGATTATCGGCGACATCGTTGCCCGCTACGGCGACGCCGTGGTCTTCGACTGAACGGATGAAGCCACCGCTCGACCTGGTTGTCCTCATCTCGGGCAAGGGCAGCAACCTGCAAGCCATCATCGACCGCATCGAGGCCGGTGACCTGAACGGCCGCATACGCACGGTCATCTCCAACCGCCCGGACGCTTACGGTCTCGAACGCGCCCGCCGCCATGGCATCGAAGCCATCGCGCTCGATCACCGCGCCTTTCCCGACCGTGAGAGCTTCGACCACCGCCTGCAACAGGAAATCGACCGCCATGCGCCGGACCTGATCGTGCTGGCCGGCTACATGCGCATCCTCAGTCCCGACCTGATTGAGCACTTCCGCGGCCGCATGATCAACATCCACCCCTCGCTGCTGCCCCGATACCCCGGATTGCACACCCATCAGCGCGCTCTGGACGCCGGCGACCGCGAACACGGCATCAGCATCCATGTGGTGACCCCGGAACTGGATGCCGGCCCGGTGCTGCTGCAAGGCCGTTTCCCGATCGAGCCTCAGGACGATGCCGAGTCCCTGCAACAGAAAGCCCACCGGCTGGAACACCGGCTCTACCCCCGGTTGCTTCAATGGATCGCCGAAGGCAGACTGGTACCCGATGCCGAGCAACCGCTGTTCGACGGCAAACCGCTCACCCGACCGAGGCAGATCGACGATGAATCCAAGGACTGAACGCTACCTGCTGCTGCTTCTGCTTGCACTGCTGCCCGCCCACCTCCTCGCTGCCCCGCTCGAACCCTTCAGCCACGACTACATGATCTACCGCGGAGAAACCCGCGTCGGCAAGGTCACCATGCGCCTCTACCCCCAGTACGACTACTGGATCTGGGAGATGCGCACCGAACCGGTCGGCTGGCTGCGGTTCCTCACCCGAAAGAAACCCTTCAGCGAAACCTGGCTGCGCCTGCGCGATGGCGAACCGGCCCTGATGCTTACCCGCAGCGGTGATTACGACGACAAGCCCGCCGACCGCAGCACCTGGTTCGAAGACCGCAAGCAACGCCTCTACTACGCCAACAGGAAAGGCACCCGCCAGCTCGACTACCGCCTGCCGCTGCACGACATCCTCAGCATCCACCTGCTCTACCCCAGACTGCTCGAAAGCCCGGACGGAACACTGGAAACCGACTTCTACAAGAAAGGCAAGATCCGCCGCACCACCCTCCGGCTGGAGCGCGATGTTCCGCTCCGCTCCGGCGACGACACCCTCATCCTCGACCGCGTCACCCAGACCCTGGAAGGCTCCGACAAACACATGGTCTATTACTACCGCCGCGGCGATATCGCCCCGATCAAGATCGAGCAATACAAGGGAAAAACCGAAAAAAGCGTGATGTGGCGGATGGATTGAAAAAACCGGTTCACTGGTTCGTCTGGTGAGCCAGTAAACGGATATTATGCAACGCAAAGGACTGCATCCAAAAGACGGCCTATGCGATACCACCATTATTGGGGCAAAGCTCAGCCTCAACGGGGCGGCACTGCCAGTGCCGCAGTCCTCCACCTGCTGGCATACCACTCGCTGGATGTGGCGGCAGTAGGTCAATGCCTGATGCTGAGACACCCTCTTCTTCGTGATCGCCTGGCCCAACTCATGGGGCTAGAGATCAGCCTTGCACAGCGCTGGCTGACCTGGCTGCTGGGACTGCACGACCTGGGCAAGTTCGCCGAAAGTTTTCAGCAGCTCCGTCCCGTTTTGCGGCAACAGTTCTGGCCGGACGAGAAAATCCGCAAGAAGCACTACAGCCTGCGGCACGACAGCCTGGGCATGCTGCTGTGGCGGCAGTATCTGAAGAAAGCGCTGTTTCCGTGCCCGGACCAGGCAACCGAGGATTTCCTGAAGGATGTGCTTCCGCATTGGCTGGCGCCGGTATTCGGCCATCACGGCTGGCCACCGGAAGGCAACGATCGCATCAAGAACCACTTTCGGGATTTCGACCGTGAGGCGGCGCTTCAATTCGCAAACGAGTGGCAAGCGCTGATCAAACCTGATTTCGACCAAGCCATCGAGAAAGTGCGTGACGAACATTGGGTGGAGCAACAGAAAGAAGCCAGTTGGCTGTTGGCCGGTATTGCCGTACTCGCCGACTGGATTGGCTCCAATACCGATTTCTTTCCGTACCGCTCCGACGATATGCCTCTACGGGAATATTGGCAGCAATACGCCTTGCCCCAGGCGGAGAAAGCCATCGAGTCACTGGATCTTAAGCCACCGGTGACGGCTCAGGCCAAGCCGCTGAGAGACTTGTTCAGTTACATCGAAAAACCCACGCCACTGCAACAAACCTGCGCCGACTGGCCGCTGGCCGATGAGCCGCAACTGTTCATCCTCGAAGATGTCACCGGCGCGGGCAAAACCGAAGCGGCGCTGATGCTGGCGCACCGGCTGATCAGCGCCGGACAGGCCGAAGGCCTGTACATCGGCCTGCCCACCATGGCCACGGCCAACGCCATGTACGAGCGAATGGCGCAGGTGTACCGGCGTTTCTATGCCGACGAGGCCCGACCCAGCCTGATCCTGAGCCACAACGCGCGGCATCTCTCCGAAGCCTTCCAGCAATCCCTGCTCATTGCCCAGTCCGACACCAACGGCTACGGCCATGAGGAAAGCATTGGTGCGCAGTGCAACCGCTGGCTGGCGGACAACCGCAAGAAGGCGCTGCTTGCCGACGTGGGCATCGGCACCATCGACCAGGCCTTACTTGGCGTGATGCCCGCACGGCACCAGTCGCTTCGTCTGCTGGGGCTGGTCAACAAGGTGCTGATCCTCGACGAGGTGCATGCCTATGATGCCTATACATCGCAACCGCTGAAACACCTGCTCCAGTTCCACGCCGCCTTGGGTGGCAGCGTCATTCTGCTCTCGGCCACGCTGACCAAACGCCAAAAACAGGCTTTTGCCAAAGCCTTCACCGGTGGCAAAACGGTCGATCTGCAAAAAAATGATTACCCGCTGCTCACGCACATCACCATCTCGGGCCAATGCAAGCAGGAAAAACTGGACCCCCGCCCCTCGGTGGCCAGGCAAGTCGATGTGACCTTGCTGCATGACGAAGCCGACGTCCTGTCAGTGATACAAAGCGCCGTGAGTAACGGCGAATGCGTTTGCTGGATCCGCAACACCGTGGCCGACGCTCGTGAAGCCTGGCGCCAACTGGCTGAGTCGCCGTGGATGGACCGGGACAGGCTGCATCTGTTCCACAGCCGCTACGCCATGGGTGACCGCATCGATATCGAAAACGCCATGCTTGGGCGTTTTGGCAAGGATTCCACCCCGGAACAGCGAGCCGGTCAGGTACTCATCGCCACCCAGGTGGTGGAACAATCGCTCGACCTCGACTTCGACGCCATGATCTCCGACCTGGCCCCCATCGACCTGCTGATCCAGCGCGCCGGGCGTTTGCACCGCCACCAGCGCGGCGAACGCGGCACGCCGCGGCTGCATGTATTTTCCCCGGCACTGGTCGAAGCACCCGATGCCGACTGGTACAAGCAGCTTTTTCCCAAGGCCCATCATGTCTATGCCAATACCCCGGTGCTGTGGCGCACCGCGCGCGAACTGCAATCCCGCGCTGGCTGGCGCATGCCGGATGACGCCCGCGACTTGCTGGAAAGCGTGTACGGCGAAGACGCCTACTGTCCGCCCGGACTGGATGACACCAGCCTCGCCGTCGAAGGCGAAGAAATGAGCCAGCGTGATGCCGGCGAGTTCGCTTCGCTGAAACTGACATCCGGCTACAAGGACAACGAACGCTGGGACGAGGAAGCCATTGTCGCAACACGCCTCGGCGACGACAGCCAGACCGTCTATCTCGCCCGCTGGCAGGACGGCAAACTCACACCCTGGCGTAACGAGGGCCGCTACCCCTGGGATCTGAGCAGCCTGCGCGTCAACCGCAAACAGCTAGCCGGCCTCGCGCCTATTGACGAGCCAGAGCTGCAACAGGCGCTGGATATTCTGCGCGAGGATGTGCCGTTGTTTGACGAGCACAGCCTGATCTTGCCGCTAAAAAGGAGTAAGGAGCATTGGGTGACCCAAGGCATAAACGAAAAAGGGAGGCTTATTGGTATCACCTATACCGACAGATTGGGATTTGAAGTGTAAAGGCCGCAGAAATGCGGCCTTTACCATTATCCCCACAGGTGTGAGGAACGTTTCAGCCAAAAAATATCTCAACCAACGTAAACGGGGTCATCCCCTAAGAATAGAGGAGGTGTCAGTATCGCGGAAACTCTCCGATCTTGCAACAACCAACTTAAACCTTTATAGTTTAGGAATGAAGATTCTTGACGCGTTATCTCATTGCCTTTTTGTCCGGTTATCTGTGCGGATTCCACGCTGGCTAGATATTGAGGTTATCTGGGGAAATACGCTGGAGTCATCGAGAGCCAAGCCGAAAGCTCAACAGCCAAAATCACTAGAGAAATCAGAAAATGACTGAAAAATCTGCTCTAAATCTCCTCACATCCCCCTGGCCGCTTGTGCGCTTGCGCGACGGCGGGCGGGAGACCATCCGGCTTGCCGAGCTGGGCCGCGACGATATTGTCGATATCGAAGCGCCCCGCGCCGATTTTCGTGGTGCCATCTACCAATTGCTCATCGGTTTGCTGCAAACCGCTTTTGCGCCGGCAGACCGCAAGGCATGGACGCAATACTGGAATCAACCACCCGCCAGCGATGAACTGACACAAGCGTTTTCACCCTATGAAAAAGCCTTCAACATCGATGCGCGGGAAGGTGAACCGGCTTTCATGCAGGATCTGGAGCTGAACGAGGGGGAGCAGAAAGACATTGCCGTCCTCTTCATCGAAGCGCCTGGCGCCCAAACCATCCGCAATAACCAAGATCATTTCATCAAGCGGGGCCAAATCAATCAGTTGTCACCGCTGACCGCGGCACTGGCATTGTTCACCCTGCAAATCAATGCACCCTCCGGTGGGCAAGGACATCGCGTTTCACTGCGTGGCGGCGGGCCATTGACCACCCTGCTGATACCCCCCGCTGGCGGAAGCCGGGACAGCTTGTGGCACAGACTGTGGCTCAATGTACTGACTCAGGAAGAGTTTCACCGCCTGCCGGGCGGTCACGACAAACGGGAACAGGCGGCCATCCTGCCGTGGATGGGTTCGACTCGCACCAGCGAGAAGAAAGGCATGGAAACCTTCCCGGAACAGGTCAATCCGCTGCAAGCCTACTGGTCCATGCCCCGGCGCATCCGCCTCAAGTGGGAAAATGTAACCGGCCAATGCGATTTGACCGGAACACCAACCAACAAATTGGCTTGCCACTTCATCACCAAAAATTATGGCGTCAATTATGCCGGCCACTGGATTCATCCGCTGACGCCCTATGTATTCGAAGATGACAAGGAACCGCTGTCCATCAAGGCCCAGCCCGGCGGCATCGGCTACCGCCACTGGATCGGGCTGGTGTTGCCCGGCAAACAGGGCAAGCTGAGCCGCGCACCAGCAACGGTAGTCAGCGCCTACGATGCCCGCAAGGAGTGGATCGACGACCTCGAATTTCATCCCCGGCTCTGGGCCTTCGGCTACGACATGGACAACATGAAGGCGCGCTGCTGGTACGAGGCCGAAATGCCGCTGTTCAACCTCGACGCCGA
>JALSKD010000185.1 GCA_026989015.1 Gammaproteobacteria bacterium | reverse complement strand
GGATCAAAGGTTCCGCAGCCTGACCAACAGGCACCCGCGCGGGAAATCCGTATCCGGCCGATGACCGGGCGCACCGCCGGCTCCCGGACAGTGCGGCAATTTGCCGCAGATGTCAGCACCGGCTCCAGCACGTACAATGGCGCATTCCTGATCGAAGGAAGGCGTCATGCACACGGCCCCCCAGCACAGTTCCCTGCGCATCCTCAGACAACTCTATCTGTTGCGCAGCATCCTGATCGTCTTCATTGTGATGATGATCGTACTGGCCGTGTACGGGCTGGATATCCCCCTGCCCGTCCTGCCGTTGACCGTTGTTCTGCTGATCATGGCCGCCACCAATCTGATGACGCGCCTGCTGATCCGCAGCGGCCGGGAAATCAGCGACCGTCAGCTGTTCGCGCAATTGCTGGTGGAAATCATCGCCTTCACACTGATTCTCTACTTCACCGGTGGTGCTACCAACCCCTTCACCTTCCTCTACCTGATCCCGCTGGCCATTGCCGCCACCGTTATCCCCGGCAAACCCACCTGGCTACTCACCGGCCTGACCTTCGTGCTCTACAGCCTGCTGCTCAAGTTCTACCGTCCGCTGGGCTACCGCATGGAGCCCCATGGCATGGGCATGCGCGACAACGCCTTCTCCACCCATGTGATCGGCATGTGGTTCGGATTCCTGCTCGCCGCCACCCTGGTCACCCTGTTCATCACCTGGCTGGCTCGGGAGTTGAAGCGCCGAGACCGCGCCATCGAGGAAGCCCGCCGGCGTGAGATACGGGATCAGCAGCTGGTTGCCCTGGGCACGCTCGCCGCCGGCGCGGCACACGAACTGGGCACGCCACTGGGCAGCATGGCGCTGATCGTCGGCGACCTGACCGAAGGCTACGACCCCGACCGGGATGCCCGACTGTTCGAAGACCAGCGGCTGCTGCGCGAGCAGATCCAGCGCTGCAAACAGATACTGTCGGTGCTCTCCGACCAGGCCGGAGAAAGCCGCGCCGATTCGGGCCGCCTGCGCCCTGCCCGTGAGATGCTGAGCGACATGTTTCAACGCTGGCAACAGCAGCGCCCCGACTGCGAATGCCACCTGGAAATCGAGCCTTTGACCAATGATGCGATGCTCATTCACGACCGCCCTCTGGAACAGGCGTTGACCAACCTCTTCAACAACGCCGCCGATGCCGGCGACCGAATGACGGTTGAAGTGCGACCGCAGGGCGACTGGCTGCTCATCGACATCGTCGACAGCGGCCCTGGCCTCAGCGAAGAACAGATCGCCATGGCCGGAGAGACCGCCTTTTCCACCAAGCCCGACGGCATGGGCATCGGCCTGTTCCTGGCCATTACCACCCTGCGCCGCTGCGGTGGCGACATCCGTTTCGAATCCGGCAAACAGGGCGCGCGAACGCAGGTGCGTCTGCCAATGATCCGACAGGAAACCGACACATGAACAACCGCCCCAACCTGCTGCTGATCGACGACGACGAAACCTTCTGCCGGGTACTCTCCCGCGCCCTCGACAAGCGGGGCTATGAAGTCCTTGTCGCCCACGATCTGGCGCAAGCAAAAACCCTCGCTGAAGCACAGCACCCGGAATACGCGGTCGTGGACCTGCGCATCGGCCGGGAATCCGGACTCAACGCGATACAGATGCTGACCGAACGCGAACCCGGCATCCGTATCGTCATCCTCACCGGCTACGCCAGCATCAGCACCGCCGTCGAAGCCATAAAACTCGGAGCCATACACTACCTGACCAAACCCGCCGAAATCGACGACATCATCAAGGCCTTCTACCACGACCGTGGCGACGCCGAAGTACCCGTCGAAAACCGCCCCATGTCCGCCCGCCGCGCCGAATGGGAACACCTCAACAAGGTACTCGCCGACTGCGGCGGCAACATCTCCGCCGCCGCCCGCGCCATGGGCATGCACCGCCGCACCCTGCAGCGCAAGCTGGCAAAAAAACCGAGCCCGCGCTAACCACCCACAGGCTGGCCCTGTTCCTCCCGGTTGTCCACCGGATTCCGCGCTTGCAGAATGGCTCGCATCTTCGCCTTGTAATTGAAAACAATTCTCAAGGCGTCCATGTCGGGATAAAGCCTCTCGAAAGCGGCCTGCCCATGCTGCACATCGACCTTTAGCGTGGCATTGTTCATCTCCATTTCGCGGACAAGGTCATCCATCATGGATCGAACACTGGAATCGATATCGAACCGTGTTCTCTGCAAGGCTTCACGAAGCTGATCCCTGAAACCAAGAACATCAACCAGTGGATCGTTTTCAATTTCCGTCAGAACCGGGGTCGAGAAACCCAGTTTCTTGCCTTTGTCAATCAGTTCAGGTTTGACCCGGAAGTACAGCCAGCTGGTTTTGGCAATCAGCCCATTCAGAAGACCGGTTTTTATTTTCAAACCCACTGTCAAGTAATCGGATGACGGATAGATATCGATATCCTCAACACCCGCCTCCACCGGGACAATGGAGCTGATTACCCGCTTATAGCCCAACAGATGATCCGATAGTTTGCCCCTGATCTTTTCATAGCTCAATGATACGGGGAGGAGAACATCGATCTGCCCCTCTTCCGAATCAATCGACTCCATGACAATATCGGCAGATTGAACCGGTTTTTCCTCATTCGACGGATGCGACAGAATGGCCATGTCAAACCGGATCATGAACGCCATCTTCAGGCTATCCTCATTGGATAGATCAAGCCCGGAGAACCCCAACCCTTTGGGAACCACATCAAGATAGGCGAGCGGTTCCTTGCCCGCTTTGGCGCCAAGCGGTTTGGAATGGACCTGTGCAGACTCCAGCAGACGACGCTTTATCTCTTTGCAATCGAAAGCATCTGACAAGCGGGATTGGTACGCTTTCAATTTTTTATTGATCTTTGGGTTGATTTTACGCGTAAGATCAATTTTTATTGAATTGTTACCAACGGTCTTGAGCTTTGCCTTTGGTGGTTTCAACCAGCGATAGTCGAGATCAAAAACCACCTCGGGACACTCAGATCCTTCCAGCATATTCGCCCTGCCCTCGGCCAGCAGCAGAATCCGTGAGGAAATGGGCATGTGGTTGCCGATGCGCCCACCCGAACTGACCTCACCCTTGATATCCAGAGGCAAACGAACAAGAAACGCGTCCTCTGCTGCCTTCATGACCGATGGCTCACCAGGCACTACGGTCAGATCGTATTTCGGTTTGAAACAGGTCTTTATAAACCCAACGCCGTAACACTTCTTCTTCGTTCTGCCTTTAATCCTTTCGCCAGTCAACCCTTCTTTCATGACCAATACAAGGTCAGAGAAGGGTATCTCAAGGCTCACGGCAGCCCTGCTCTCGCGCACCCCCTCTTCGGCAGATGAAACCGCTTCAAGGCGTGGTTTTTCCGAGACGATGGTCAACAAGGCATCCGCCTTGTTGTACACATAGGCCAGACCGGAAATGAGGGCAACCCCAAAAAGAAGAAGTACATATCTGTATTTATTCAAGAACACACCTTTCTCTAAATCATTCAAGTATTTGG
This sequence comes from Gammaproteobacteria bacterium, assembly GCA_026989015.1. Classification (GTDB taxonomy): domain Bacteria; phylum Pseudomonadota; class Gammaproteobacteria; genus S144-22. The sequence goes on along the minus strand of JALSKD010000185.1, from coordinate 4,868 downwards.
CTGGATCAGCAAAGTCATGACCATGCCGACAGAGCCGTGTTATTTGCTGTTTCCGACATCATGGAACTCATTTCGGCCATCAACGACCTGATTCCTTTTTCCTGATCTTTATCGAATCCATTTTCCTTGATCAGCCGATCCAGCCCTGCATCAAGCGCCATAATCAGTGTTTTTCCTGACAGCAAAATCTCCTCATATTCCCCCCTGAGCTCCTTTATACGTGCCAAGGTTTGAGGTGCTTTTTTCAACACGGGATTGACCGTATTCTCCAGATCACCTAAACGCCGCCGAAGGTCCCGAGCGGTATCCACATAGTAGGGCAACAATATCAGAGCAACTCTGGCTTGCCAGGTCTTCAAATGCGGGTCACCCAGTACATCAAGCAGTGCACTTGTTTCTGCAAGCGGCACCTTGCCTGCGGCAACGGCCAGGAGGCTCCTTTCCGTATAGATGCTCAACAGCTGGATCATTAACGGATTCTTTGGGTCTTCCAGGAGAGCATTCTTTAAATATTTTCGGGTAATCTCCGGGTAATTCGGCGTCCGCCTGTATAGACTGCTGACGGCAAGAATGTATTCTGCCAACCCCATGTCCTGACCCTGACTACGCGCCTGGTCAATGGCGAGGGTGGCCATGGTGTAGGCCCTCAAATAATCATTATCGATAAAATACAGAAGCCCAAGAAGCGTGTCTTCCTTGACCGACTCATCGATATCTTCATTCGTCTTCCTGTTTTTCAGAACCTGTATTGCCTCTTTCACAGCCGAATGGAATGCTTCGGCATCCACATCGACGCTTTCTTCGCAAATCTTGAATTCATTCACTATCTCAAATGCAGCTCTATAGGCATCAGAGCCTTCGCCATTTACTGGTGGGCACAAGGTGGTCATTCGCGCACTGGCATCGGCCATCATCTGTTGTTGCTGGGCTTCAGTAATGCGGTTTACGGCCATATCCAGCCCCGCCCCACCGACCAGTGACATTGTGAAGCTGATCGCCGCAGCACCACCCGCCATGCCCAGTCCTCCCGCTGCCAGGGAGCCTCCACCCAATAACGCAAGCCCGCCATTCGTGGCCGCTATGCCGGACAATCCCATCATGTTGCCCACCCATGTCCCAATACCGGCGACCAGTGGGCTTGCGGTGCCACCGGTTGCCAGCACCACACCACCGGCCACCAAAGCGCCTGCGGCAACCCAGGCCCAGCTGATCGAACTATCTGTTGCGTAAAAGGATTCGAAACTCGCCGGGTCGCCAGCGGCAATGGAACCTGATACATGCACCAACAACAGCAGGGCAACTGCATATTTGGTCAAACTCATAACACCTTCTCCAGCAAGCGTATCTGCTCAACCTGCCCTTGCGGACTGCCCACGATCAATTGTACCCCTCTTTTCAGCGCTTCCTTCTGAAGCATCAGAAGTGATGATCGATTGTCGGGGGCCGCTGTCAGGCTGAACACCGGCAGTACCGGTACTGATTGCCTTTTTTGATAGGCCAGCAATGTGTCCATATCGGCACGAAATTTGTCCAACGGCAGGGCTGTAGAGGGATTGTAGGCCTTTGCTTCAATGGCAATCTGCCTCCCATTTCCCTGCAACAGAATGTCGATATCCGTCGGCAACCTCTTGATGCCATCATTGAATTTCTTGCCAATGGCAACCACCTTGTATCCGCTTTCAGCAGCCGAACGGGCTATGAACAACTCATTGAGATGCCCGACCGTGCCGCGGGCATTGTTGCCAATCACTTTCTTCAGGGTCGCCGGAAAGCCTTCCGCACCCCTCAGTGCGAGAAACAGTCTTCTGGCTTCATTGAGGCTGATTCTTTTCTGTTTTATGGCCACGCGCAGAAGGGCCTCCTCAACAACATCGGTCTCGAGCTTTTGACTGCCCAATACCTCACCGATCCGGACCGTACCCCTGGATTGGCTTGCCAGTTCCGCCAGGCGGTCAACCTCCTTTTGCGAAAGGTATTTGACGGCTCTGGAAACAATTCCTCCACCTTGTGTGATTGTTTTAGGTGATAAGGCATGAACAGAATGGAAAACGGCTAAAAAACCCAGAAGAACAACAAAAATCATACGCCAGTGCATTGCAACCCCACTCAGCCGATGGCAGTAATTCCTCTGAGAATGCAGAGGGTTCTCCGACCTGACATTGATCAAGATCACAAAATTGACCAAAACTCCAGTCGGGTCAAGGCAAATTCCTGATCGTTTCTATCCGTCGCCCTCTTGTCTTCCGGCGCCTCCTTTTCCGCTGCTACCGACACTCAGCAGCGACCACAACAATGCCACCACCCAGCCGATGACAGTGATGCCGAGCAGCAGGTTGAGGAAGAAGATGGCGTCGGATGATGGGTGATCCCGCTGCACTGCGATGATGGTGGGCAGAAAGTAACTGCCGAGGATCAGGGGCACGAGGATGAGTTCCATGGCCCGACCTTAAACCGGTCGGTGCCGGGCGTCCAGCCGATCAGGGCTGCTCGTCCATGCCCAGCTCGAGGAGGGCGATGGGACGGCTGGGAGAGAGTGCAGTGAGCCGGGGCCATACCCGGTCCATCAGGTCCAGGAAATCGACATCCTCGTCACGCACCCACACTCCGTTGTAGATGCTGACGCCAATCCAGTCGATGTAGTTGTCGCCGGGGTAATAGCGCGCGATGCGGTTCCAGTCGGCAACCGGTTCGCTGTCGTCATTCACGTGGAAAAACCAGGTGATGTTGTCAACGCCGCTACTGCGAAACAGGTCAATGATATGACGATAGGCAGCCACGAAGCGCTCCGGCCCATCGGCCCGGCCCGGATCACCGAAGCCGTCGCGGGTCCCTCCTCCGTTATGGAGGCCATTCCAGGGGAACCATTCGCCATTGACTTCGGTGCCGAACTCGGCGAGCAGTGGCTTGCCCCAGGCGCTTGCATCATCGGCCCAGGCGGTCAGTTCAGCATCGAAGTCGCCGTCGATGATGGCCTGCAAGGCGTAGACCGGGTCGGGCTGCCCCTGATCGAGACGGCTGCGCAGCATCAAGCGCACAAAGGGCAGACGCCCTGCGGCATCGATGGTCTCCACCGCCGCCCACGGAAAAGCGATACGCGGATCGCCGCTGGCGGGGTCGAACCCGTTGTTGGAGAAATACGCCCAGGCGACGGGCCGCCCGGCCAGGGATTCGAAATCGGCGATGCGCTCGTGGTTTACGCAATCCTCGGGGCCGCAGAAATCGGGAAACGCGGCGACATACACTCCCCGGGAAGGCGTTTGCAGTTTGCCCTGCGCGATCACCGGTTCGGTCACGAAAGCCGGATCGGCAATCGCCGACCGATAGGCATCGAGCGCGGCAGGCGAAGAATCAATGCGCAGGCGCACCCGATCGAAGTTCTCGTGCCACCAGGCCACCGCCTTCAGGCGTGGATAACGGCCGGACGCAATGGTCGCATAGGCATCGCGTATCCATTCGGCCTTGCGCTCTGCTGCGGGAGTGTCTCCTCCACAGCCGGCGAGTATCCCGGCCAGCAACAGCCAGACCGTCAGGCGCCGTCCGCTCATCACTTGGTGACGATTTCCGGCCCCATCATCATCGTCGGCAGCCAGGTGGACACCCAGGGCACATAGGTGACGATGATCAGGAACAGGAACATGATCAGCAGCCAGGGCGCGGCGGCCTTGACCACGGAGAGCATCGGCATGCCGGCCACGCCGGCGGTGACGAACAGATTGAGCCCCACCGGGGGCGTGATCATGCCGATTTCCATGTTGACGACCATGATGATACCGAGATGGATCGGGTCGATTCCCAGCGCAATGGCGATCGGAAACACCAGCGGCGCGACAATGATCAGCAGCCCGGAAGGCTCCATGAACTGACCGCCAATCAGCAACAGAAGATTGACCACGATGAGGAACATGACCGGCCCGAAACCGGCCGACAGCATCGCCTCCGTGATCAGCTGAGGCACCCGCTCCTCGGTCAGCACATGCTTGAGAATCAGCGCATTGGCGATGATGAACATCAGCATGATGGTCAGCTTGCCCGCCTCGAACAGTGCCTCCTTGGTGTCGCGGTGCCAGAACACCGACAACCCACGCCAGATCAGCATGAGGCCTCCTCGGCCGGGCTGGCGGAATGGTCCCATGTCCCGATAGACGAAGTTGGCGATGAAGAAGGCGTACACCGCCGCCACCGCGGCCGCCTCGGTGGGCGTAAAGATGCCGCCATAGATGCCGCCCAGGATGATGACGATCAGCATCAGCCCCCAGAAGGCGTCACGGGCGGCGGCAAAGATCTCACCCCAACCGGCCCAGGGCTGGGCCGGCAAGTTCTTCCAGCGAGCAACAATGTAGATGGCCAACATCAGCATTCCACCGGCGAGCAGGCCGGGGATGACGCCGCCGAGAAACATGCGACCCACCGATACATCGGTGGCCGCGGCATAGACCACCATCACGATCGACGGCGGGATCAGTATGCCGAGGGTACCCGCATTGCAGATGACACCGGCGGCAAACTCACGGGTATAGCCCACCTGCAGCATGCCGGCGATGACGATACTGCCAATGGCCACCACTGTCGCCGGCGAGGAGCCGGACAGCGCCGCGAACAGCATGCAGGCAAACACCGAAGCCATCGCCAGTCCACCGCGCAGCGAACCGACCACGGCGATCGCAAAACGAATGATGCGGTGCGCCACGCCGCCAGTGGACATGAACACCGAAGCGAGGATGAAGAAAGGAATCGCCAGCAGGGTGTAATGCCCCTCGAAGGCGGAAAACAGCGTCTGCGCCACCGAAGCCAGCGATGCTTCGGAGAACAGCAGAAAGAACAGGATGCTCGACAGCCCCAGCGACACCGCGATCGGCACGCCGATCAGC
>JALSKD010000184.1 GCA_026989015.1 Gammaproteobacteria bacterium | reverse complement strand
TTGAAGAAGAAAGTCTTGTCGCACATGCGCATGTTGCAGAAGAGCCCTAAGCGGGTAGCCAAGTATTTTGAGCACAAGAAAATTCGTTATGCCGCGTAGCAGATGTTCTTTATTGCCGGGTTAATAATAGCCATGCAATTGAACAAAGACAAAGGTGGTAATGGTTACTTTTGACGGGGGTAATGGATAGTGTCTGCAATCACACCAGCCTTTATGACTGCACTAAGGAAAGTTCTGGATGAACGCTTCGTTCCTTTGCTGCCTCCCTTGCAGGGTAACCAGAATCCAGCGGACAATCAGCAAAAACAATTGTCTCGAGCGTTCAATGCTTTTGTTTTACAGAAGATGTTCGACTTGTCTGCAACGGAAGCGGCCGACTGTGTTGTCGATGATTTTGCAGACAATGGCATCGACGGTATCTATTACAAGGCAGACGAAGAGATACTTTATCTTCTTCAATCAAAGCTGAAGAATAGCGAAGACTTCAAGCAGGGCGAGGCACAAAGTTACGCGCATGGTGTCCGGCTGATTGTTGAGCAGAATCTGGATAATTTTAATCAGTGCGTTAAGGATAAAGCGGGTTATATTGATAACGCTCTGGATCATTGCTCACAGATAAAGCTCATTATTGCCTACACAGGAAATGGCATAACGCAGACTGCCCGCACGGTACTTCAACAGTTTGTAGGCGATGATAATCTTGAGGAAGAAAGAATATCAGAAGAGATTGTCTATATAGATTCCCGCAAGGTCGAGGATTGGCTGCGCCAGGAAAAGGCTATCGGTTTGGTCAATACACGGATCAAATTGAGTCATTCAAGCACGATTGGAGAGCCAAGAAAAACCGTGATTGGGTTGGCAAGAATCGATGATCTTGTCAAGTTGCATAACGAGCATGACAAAGCCCTGTACCAGAAAAATATCCGGTATTTCATCGGGGCCGGTCGCCGGGGTGTGAACCACGCGATCAAGCAAACCCTGGAACGCTCACCTGAAGAATTCCACCTGTTGAATAACGGCATTACCGCCGTCTGTACATCCATTGAGCCAAAGAAATCAAAGGGAGGCTACAAGGATTATGTTGTAGCAGGTTTGTCCGTCGTAAATGGCGCACAAACCATTTCTTCTGCTGCACAATGCAAGCAAGAGAACCCGGATTTAGATACCAGTGCAGCCAAAGTAATGATGACAGTCATCTTGATTTCAAGCCATGGCGACTTTCATAAGATTGTAACCAAGGCGAGGAACCTGCAAAACCCGGTTGATCTGTCTAATTTTGCTGCATTGGATGACACACAGGAACGGCTGAGACAGGAAATGGCGTTATATGGGTATGATTACCACTATCGACCACAGCAACCAACCAGTGGCAATGCGCCTATCATTGGAATTTCAAATGTAGCCAGGGCACTAGCGTGTCTGAACATGAATGCCGACTGGCCGGGACGACTCAAAAGCGAGCCTGGCGTCTTCACTAACCCGGACTCTGAGATATATCAAGCCATCTTTACGGAGAGATTAACAGGGCTTAAAGCCATTAATACGGTAGCGGTATTCAATGTTATTCACAATTTACTTGTGGATGAAGACAGAAGTTCTCCCAGTCCAGAACGTCTGGTCTATCGTCACTGCCTGTATCCTCTTGCAAGCATATTGATAAAGCAGCTCAAGGATCAGATTGAGGGTGATGAGGTATTAAAAAGTTCTGACATTAGGCCTGCGATCAGTGCCCCCTTTGACACATTGAGACAAATATTTGCAGATACATATAGAGTAAGCGGCTATGGCGCTATGCCGCACGCCTTCTTCAAGCGCATCGGTGATACGGCAAGGATAATACAAAAAGTGACAGTCGATTATTTGGGGTTATCAAATGATCCAACGGTCGTTCATCTGTCTGGCACGAGCAAGCAGGATGACCTCTATAATCAGAAGTTAACGAATTATCTGTTCAGCAAGCTGAATCAGATAGGAAAACCAGAATGAAAAAACAAAAACTCGAACTCACCTGGATCGGCAAGGACAAGCGGCCGAAGCTGGAGCCGCGGATTTTGCTGGAGGATCCTTCGAGGTCGTATCACGCCAAACAGCGGGTGACGGAGAACGATATCTTCGACAACCGGCTGATCTTTGGCGACAACCTGTTGGCGCTGAAGGCGCTGGAGCAGGAGTTTGCGGGTAAGGTGAAATGCGTTTTTATTGATCCGCCCTACAACACCGGCAGCGCCTTTACCCATTACGACGATGGGCTGGAGCATTCCATCTGGTTGTCACTGATGCGCGACCGGCTGGAGATCATTCGCAATCTGTTGTCGGAGGATGGTTCGCTGTGGATTACCATTGACGACAATGAGGCGCACTATTTAAAAGTGTTATGTGATGAGGTGTTCGGGAGAGTAAATTTTGTTGCCAACGTGGTCTGGGAAAAAGTGTATACACCAAAGAGTAATGGGCGAGGATTGAGTTCAGACCATGACCACATACTGGTGTTTTCAAAATCATCGGAGTGGTACGAAAAAGGATGGAATCTAGTTCCGAGAAGCGAAGAGCAGAAAGGGCGGTTTAGAAATCCAGACAAAGATCCTTCAGGTCCTTGGAGAACCTATCCTCTTGATGTGAGAACAGAGGATGGTGCGCGAAGAGAAAAATATCGCTACGAAATAACTCTTCCCTCTGGAAGAAAGGTGAAGCCAGCTGTAGGAAGGCATTGGGCATATCCCGAAGAAGAATTTAAAAGAAGGCGTGATGCTGGTGAGATTTACTTTGGTAAAAAAGGTGATGCAATGCCCACTAGGAAGGTGTATCTAAAAGATGCCAAACAGGGGGTTATTGCAAGGACATGGTGGACGTATAAGGAAGTGGGTGGAAATCAGGACGCAAAACGAGAGATATTGGCCTTATTCGGGGATTCTGGATTTATTACTCCAAAACCCGAGGCGTTGATTCAAAGGATACTTACAATAGCAACAAACAAGGGGGATTTGGTGCTTGACTCCTTTGCCGGCTCCGGCACCACCGGCGCGGTGGCCCACAAAATGGGCCGCCGCTGGATCATGGTGGAGCTGGGCGAGCACTGCCACACCCACATCATCCCCCGCATGAAGAAAGTGATCGACGGCGAGGATCCCGGCGGCATCACCAAGGCAGTGGACTGGAAAGGCGGCGGCGGTTTCCGCTACTACCGGCTGGCGCCTTCGCTGCTGGAGAAGGACAAGTGGGGCAACTGGGTCATCAACCAGGAATACCACGCCGCCATGCTGGCAGAGGCCCTGTGCAAGCTGGAGGGGTTTACCTATGCGCCGTCGGAGACCATCTGGTGGCAGCACGGCCATTCCAGCGAGAACGATTTCATCTATGTGACCACGCAGAATCTGGCGGTGAGCCAGTTGCCGGCGTTGTCCGAAGAGGTAGGTGAAGGCCGCAGCCTGCTGGTGCTCTGCAGCGCCTTCCGTGGCATCAGCGCTGCCAAGGCGGCCGAACGCTGGCCCAATCTCACCATCAAGAAGATTCCCAAGGTGGTGTTGTCGCGCTGTGAATGGGGACATGACGACTACAGCCTGAATGTGGCCAACCTGCCGATGGCGGAGCCTGAGCCGGAACCGAAAAAAAGTGAAAAGCCTAAACGCGAGAGCGCGTCGGGGCAGGGCACACTGTTCGAGGAGGATGGATGATGGCGGTTGTCGAGTATCACTACGGTCAATTCCCTCCCCGTACACTGAAGTGGGAGCGGCTGATCCCCCTGATCGGCCCGGCCAATGCCGCACTGGCGCGCTATGATGCTTTGCTTTCCGCGGTTCCCAATGCGGCGGTGTTGCTCAGCCCGTTGACCACACAGGAGGCCGTCCTCTCTTCGCGTATTGAGGGAACCCAGGCCACCATGGGCGAGGTGCTTGAGTTCGAGGCGGGAGGCGACAGCCACCATTATCCCGAGGCGAAGCGCGATGACATTCAGGAGGTGCTCAATTACCGTGCGGCGATGCGCCATGCGATGAAGATGATGGAGTCATTGCCCTTGTCACAGCGTGTGATACGGGACACCCATGCGGTTCTGATGGACAGTGTGCGCGGTCATGGCAAGTCTCCGGGACAGTACCGGCGTATTCCCAACTGGATCGGCCCGCCCGGGTGCCCTCAGGATGAAGCCCGGTTCGTGCCGGTCTCTGCGGAGAGATTGCCGGAGGGCATGGACGCTCTGGAGAAATACATCCATGCTGAAAATACGCCCGACAAATTGGCGCAGCTGGCTATTCTGCACGCCGAGTTCGAGGCCTTGCATCCTTTTCTCGATGGCAATGGCCGCCTGGGCCGGATGCTGGTGCCGCTGTTCCTGTGGCAGGTGGGGATGATTCAGCAGCCTATGTTTTATATCAGCGCCTTCTTCGAGGCGCACCGGGATGCGTATTACGACCGGCTGCTGGCCGTTTCCCGGGATGGTGACTGGACAGGGTGGTGCGTTTTTTTTCTGGAAGCGCTGCGCACTCAGGCGGTGGTGAACGAAGAAAAAGCCTCGGCCATCCTGCAGCTCTACAGTGAGAAGAAGCGGGAATTGATCGAGTTGACCCATTCCCAGTACAGCATTTTGGCGCTGGACTGGATTTTTGAGCACCCCATTTTCAAAAGCAGTGATTTCGTGGCTGCTTCCGGCATACCGGCCCCAACGGCGCGCCGTATCCTGGCCCTGCTCCGTGAAAACAGTTTATTGAAGACTTTTGTGGCTGCCGCTGGCCGAAAATCCGCGGTTTATGGTTTTCCGGCACTGCTGAACATTGCCGAAGGACGAGATGCCTTTTGATGATCGCGTATACGATACAAACCCATTTTGTTAATCAAAAAATCACAAAAATGATTAACAATGGCCGTTGTTGGGAACCAGTGAGCGACAAACCTGCTGGTTTTGTGTGGAGAGGTCATGTGGCGGTGAGGAGAGCGTTATGAATCACCGGGTCTTGAATGCCATCAAGGGCCGCCTGTCCCTGCGCGCGCCGCAGGCGGAATCGCTGGAAAAGCTGGCCCGGGCGCTGGATGCCGCGCCGGACATGCGCCGTCATGAGCGTGATCTGGAGGCGGTGCTGAACGTCCTCAAGGCGGAGTTTCCGACGCTGGAGGATTTCGAGCGCGAGTTTCCATCGTTGTGTTTTGCGCTGGCCACTGGCGTGGGCAAGACGCGGCTGATGGGGGCGTTTATCAGCTATCTGCATCTGGCCTATGGCCTCAAGCACTTTTTCGTGCTGGCGCCCAATCTGACCATTTATGAAAAGCTGATCGCCGATTTCACCCCCAACACGCCGAAATATGTGTTCACCGGCATTGCCGAGTTCGCCGCTTATCCGCCGGAGATCATTACCGGCGACACCTATGAACAGCGAGGCGCGGGGCTGCAAAATCCGTTGTCGCCTGTGGTGATCAACATCTTCAATATCTCCAAGATCAATTCCGAGGTGCGTGGCGGCAAGAGTCCGCGCATCAAGCGCTTGTCGGAATACCTGGGCGACAGTTATTTCAACTACCTGGCCGAGCTGCCGGACCTGGTGTTGCTGATGGATGAGTCGCACCGTTACCGCGCCAGCGCCGGGGTGCGCGCCATCAACGAACTGAAGCCGATCTTTGGCCTGGAGCTGACCGCCACGCCCTTTATCGAAACCAGCCGTGGTCCCAAACCGTTCAAGAATGTGGTGATGGATTACCCGCTGGCGCGCGCCATGGAGGATGGCTTCGTCAAGGAACCGGCGGTGGTCACCCAGCGCGATTTCGACGCCAAACGCCATACGCCGGAGGAGATCGAGAAGATCAAGCTGGAAGACGGCATTCGCGTGCACGAGGCCACCAAGGTAGAGCTGATGACCTACGCACGGCAGAACGGCGCGAAGACGGTCAAGCCCTTTGTGCTGGTGATCGCCCGTGACACCACGCACGCCGCGCAGTTGCTGGCGCTGATTCAATCGGATGCCTTTTTCGATGGCCGCTACCGCGACAAGGTGATCCAGGTGGACAGCTCTACCCGGGGCAAGAAGGAAGACGAGATGATCGAGCGCCTGCTGGCGGTGGAAAGCCCGGACGAACCCACCGAGATCGTCATTCATGTGAACATGCTCAAGGAAGGCTGGGATGTAACCAACCTCTACACCATCGTGCCGCTGCGCGCCGCCAATGCGCGCACCCTGATCGAGCAGTCCATCGGCCGGGGGCTGCGCCTGCCCTACGGCAAGCGCACCGGCGTGAGTGCAGTGGACCGGCTGAATATTGTGGCTCATGACCGCTTTCAGGAGATCATCGACGAGGCCAACCGTGGCGATTCGCCGATCCGCCTGAAGCAGGTGATTCTGGAGGCGCCGCAGGCGGAGGAGGGCAAGGTGAGCGTCACCGTCGGTTCCAGCGCCGAAGCGGCGCTGGGCCTGACCGAGCCGGAGGCCACCACCGCCAGTGGCAAGGAATATGAGATTCACCCCGAGAACCTGACTGCGCCGGTATTCAACAGCGAGGCGGAAAAGCAGGCCGCGCGGGCGGTGCTGGATGTAATTCACGAACTGGAACGCGCACCGGACATGGTGGCTGGCAGCGCCGATCTGAATCGGCCTGAGGTGCGGCAAATCATTGCGGAAAAGGCGCGCGAGCGGCTGACGCCAGCGCAGGGTGAATTGCTGGATGACGGGCTTGATCTGGTGGCGGTGGTGGAAAAAACCACTGAGATCGTCAGCGACAAGATCATCGACATTCCTCGCATTACGGTAACGCCGGTGGGCGAAGTCACCACAGGATTCGACCCCTTCACCCTCGACACCAGCGGCCTGAACCTGCAACCGCCCAGCCGTGAGCTGATCATCCAGAAACTGCGCACCAACGAGCAGGAAACCCTGGCCTCGGAGGTGGGCATCACCGAAAAACGGCTGGAGGATTACATCGTCTATGCCCTGGTGGATTTCGACGACATCGACTACCAGGCCCACGCCGATTTGCTCTACGATCTGGCCGGTCAGGCCGTGCGGCATTTTCTCGGCTATCTGTCGGAAGACGAGGCCCGCGCCGTGCTGGATCACAACCGGCGATTGATTGCCGACAATATCCACGCGCAGATGATGGAGCATTTCTGGGAAAAGGCTGGTGGCTATGAAGTGCATGTCAGCCGGGGATTTACCCGGCTCAAACCCTGCGCCTACACCGCATCGGAAAAGAATCCGGTAAGAAACTATCGGGAAACCGTCACCGACAAGCAGAAAATCAAACAGATGCTGTTCGGCGGTTTCAGCAAGTGCCTTTACCCCATTCAGAAATTCGACTCAGACAGTGAGCGGCGCTTCGCCGTGATCCTGGAACGGGATGCCCTGAAATGGTTCCGCCCCGTCAAGGGCCAGTTTCAGATCTATTACCGCCTGGGCGCGGAACAGCCGGAGTATGTCCCGGATTTTGTCGCCGAAACCGATGAAGCCATTTACATGGTCGAGACCAAGGCGCGCAATCACCTCAAGGACGCCGATGTGGTCGCCAAGGCGGAAGCGGCGCAAAACTGGTGTCGCCAAGCTTCCGATTATTCGTCAGCGCATGGAGGGAAGCCGTGGCGGTATTTATTGATTCCACATGATGAGATCAATGAATCACGGGGGATATCGGATTTTTATTAACCCGGCAAGTATTGAGGCCCCGGTTCTGCCGGGGCCTTTTTGCGTTCAGTCTTCGGAATCCTGCGGGTGGGTGGGGGTGTCCTTCCCTGCTTCTGCATGCAGCGGCTTGCCGCAGTGCGGGCAGACGCTGGGTTCCTGCAGGTGGATCTGCCGCATGATGGCGTCGAACAGCTGGATCGATTCCTCGCGGGTCAGCCCCAGTTCCTTGCGCAGTTCCTCCAGTTCCCAGCGCTCGCGGTCATCGATGCGGCCATCGGCCAGCACGCGCTTGATGAAAGCACTGTAGCGCTGCTTGCGCTGGTTCAGGTTCTCGGCAAAGCCGGAGGCCAGTATCGCCGCCGGCAAGGCCACCATGCCGATGCCGATCAGTCCGATCAGGCCACCGAAGATCTTGCCGCCGGTGGTCACCGGCACCACATCGCCGTAGCCCACCGTGGTCAGGGTGACGATGGCCCACCACAGGGATTCCGGTATGCTGCCGAATACCTCGGGTTGCGCCTCGTACTCCAGCAGGTGGATGCCGCTGGCGGCGATCACCAGCATCATCATCAGCACCACGGTGGAGGCCATCAGTGCGTCCGACTCCTTCTTCAGCACATCCAGCAGCGCGTTCATCGCCGGCGAATAGCGGGCGATCTTGAGCAGGCGGAACAGCCGCAGCACACGCAGGAACAGCAGGTCGAAGTCAACCTGGAAGCTCAGGTAGAAGGGCAGGATGGCGATCAGATCGACCAGCGCCATCGGCGAACGGGCATAGTGCAGTCGCGCCTTCCAGGCCGGCAGGTCGCGGTACAGCGGCAGGTCCACGCAGCTCCACAGGCGGGCGAAATACTCGACGGTGAACACGGTCACCGAGAAGACCTCGAAATACCAGAATTCCTGCATCCAGCGGTCGCGCAGCGACGGGATGGATTCGAGGAAGATGGCCGCCAGATTGAGCAAAATGAGGCCGATGATGATGCGGGTGATCCACTGGCTGGCCCGGTCGCCGAGGCGGTGGGGCTGCAGCAGTTCGGCGGTGCGCTGGCGGTTGATCATGCCCGGAGTGTAGCGATTGTGGCGAGACAATTCACCGCCGAATCGGTATAAAGCCCCTTCAGGATCAAGCCCGTCTCTCCCAGGAAAAGCGCATGAATGAAGATCCCGTCATCGTCGAAACCGGTTGCGGCCGTCCCGAAGCCGCGGTCATCTGGCTGCACGGCCTGGGCGCCGACGGCCACGACTTCGAACCCATCGTCAGCGAATTGCAGTTGCCGGATCGCCCCGCCCTGCGTTTCGTCTTTCCCCATGCGCCGATGCGGCCCGTCACCCTCAACAACGGCTTTGTCATGCGCGCCTGGTTCGACATCCACAACCTCGACCTGGGCGCCCATCAGGACGAAGCCGGGCTGCGCCAATCGGCGGCCCATGTCGAGGAACTGATTGCCGAGCAGAATGCCGATGGCATCGACAGCCGGCGCATCGTGCTGGCCGGTTTCTCCCAGGGCGGCGCGGTGATCCTCCATGCCGGATTGCGCCACACCGAGCCGCTGGCCGGCCTGATGGGCCTGTCCACCGTGCTGATGCTGGCCGACCGCCTCCCCGAAGAGCGCAGCGAAGCCAATGCCGCCACCCCCGTCTTTCTCGCCCACGGCGACAGCGACCCGGTGCTGGTGCCCGAGCTGGGCTACCGCTCCCGCGCCACCCTCGAGCGCCACGGTTACCCCGTCGAATGGCACGAATACCCCGGCCTGCAGCACGGCGTTTCACCCCAGGAAGTCCGTGACATCAGCGCCTTCCTGCGGCGGGTTTTGTGATCCCGGTGCTGGACGATTGATGGCGATGTATGCTGGAATCCGATAAATCAAAAAACTGGCACTTGGAGGAGGGCGCGGTGCATGGCGTGGTTTGTGGATTGGTTGAAAAAACTGTTCTCATCAGCCGAAAGGCGGCAAGAGCCTTCTGATTCAGTCCGAAACTCTCTCGATGAGCAGGGTGACCGGGGCGAGGCGGTGCTGCAAAGCGAAAAACCAGAGCGCCCCCCGGTGTATGTGGACAGGGTGTCGAGGAGCGACATTATTGCCTGGCGCAATCAATGCCTCTCATTCAACGAGATTGAAGTACGCAAGGAATATGCACAACTCGTTGCGCGAATCGAAAAAGAGCTGGAAACCTGCTCGTTGGTCAAACTTGGTGATCAACAGCGATTTCACAAGGAACAAGTTCAGCCCTTGATCAATGAATCCGAAAAACAGGTGATTGTCCGCTGCATGGCATATGCCGAGGACGGGTTGCGCAAGATACCGGGCATTGATGCCATGGCATTTGACCAGCCGGTTGACTACGAGGCCACCAATCCGGATCTGGATGCCCAGGCGGGCTTGAAGCATGGCGCGGGTTCGCTGTTCATGATGGGTGCGGGCGCTGCGGCCGTTCCGGTCACGGCCAGTGTTTCAACGGTTTCCGCCGGCGGATTGATGGGCTTGCTGGGCGCGACCGCGGTGAGTATTCCGATTGCGATGACTGGGGGAACCTTTGTGGTATTGATGGTCGGTTACGGTCTGTTCAGGGCGGCCCGAAGCAGGCCGGTTTTGTCCGAGGAATACCTTGACAAGGTCGAGCAAAGCCTCAGAAAAAACCTGTTTGCCGGACGAAAGTCCGTGGTACGGCAACTGAACGGAAACATCAAGCGGGTGAGCCAGGGCCTTCTGGCGCGTGCTCGAGGGTGAATCATCCATGATAGGCAGTATTCCTTTTGAAATTCCGGCAAAGTATGCCGCTGATCTGGCAAGTGGCTCCATCGTTCGGTTTGGTGGCTTGCTCAAGGATGCGTCGACGGGTCGGATCGTCGCCCATTTGCAGGAAACGGGTTCACTGGCGCAAAGACTGGGCGCCCAGCTTCTCAATGTCAGTCCTTTCGATGGCGTTTCAGCCATCTCGTCGCTGGCGGGCAACATGCAGCTGGCGAAAATACA
Source organism: Gammaproteobacteria bacterium (assembly GCA_026989015.1). Classification (GTDB taxonomy): domain Bacteria; phylum Pseudomonadota; class Gammaproteobacteria; genus S144-22. The sequence goes on along the minus strand of JALSKD010000184.1, from coordinate 29,544 downwards.
GAAAACACTGGAATTGCTGCAGATACAGCAATGGCTGACCCTGGGTTCGTCATTGGTGGGGATCGGCGTCAGTCTCGCAGGGTTCAAGATGATGTCGGACCGTTTCGATCGGCTCGACCAGCGCCTGGATGCGTTCAAGGAGCATATCGATCGCAGGTTTGATGAACTGGTCGAGCGCGACTACCGGAACCATCTTTCCCGTGTCCGGGATCTGTTAAGGGAGGCGGAAAGCGCGTATACCTACCGCAACCCTGATGATCGGTTCATGAGGGTGGCCGAGTCCCTTGAATCCGTGATCAGTTTTTTGCGCTCGGAAATCGACCACAATCTGGGCAAAAAGGGCACCCGCAACGAGGAAACCATCAAATTGCTCTGGTCCTTGATAGAGGGGTTCGTCACCGGTATCAATGCGCGGGTCCAGTGCCTTGCCGAAGCCGGAGAGATGACCGCAGCAGCGGATTTGTCGCGACGGGAAGCCGAGGGGTTCTATCGGTTTTTCGATGGGTTTTCGGCGGTTGACTGGGTCAATGCCGGGATCGATCCCGCCAGGGAGATCGAGACCAGCTGGGAGCGTTACTCCATTCAGCTGAACAAGTTGCACCCGTTTGAAAACAGCCTGACCGAGATCCAGAGCCAGATGGACTCCCGGCCTTACCTGCTCGAGTATCTTGAGCAGGAGCAGATCCGCATGAGTGACCTGCGCGGACTCATGGAACAGGAAACCCGGGAGCCGGTTGTCGTGCTCCCGGCCAGGTAGAGCGTCCAGCTTTTGTACACACCTACTTCGCACCGGCTCAGAACCACCTCTCCGCTGTGGCAGCGCGCCCCGACGCGGGACCGGCGCGGCCAGCTGTGCATCGACTTCATGCTGATGATTCCGGAGATGAAAAAGCACAGTGATGCGGCGCGGCAGGGTCTGGTGCTGCGTCTGCGCGAAAGCCTGGAGCCTTTCGAGTCGAAGCTGGTGTATGTGGATTTCAATCAGCGGCTCGGGCTGATCTGGGTCAGCCTGCAGCCGGAACCGGGCATCGCCCGGGTGGTGACATTGGCGATCCAGAGGACGATTCCGGAGGCTCGGCTGGTGGCCACCCAGTGTCACCCGGACCCTTCCGCCCGGTCACGGCGGCAGCGTCTGTTGACCCACGGCCGGTCTCTGGGCCGCAGCGCCGGGCAGCATTTGATGCGCTGGCTGCGGCTGTCTTCCGATAGCGGCGATTGATCTCGGTCAAGAGCGGACCACGGACCGTCGTTCGGACGGCATGGCCGCATTGAAATACCCCCGAGGCGATGGCATATCGATCAGCAGGGCGGCTTGCCCGGATTGAGGAGATGCGCCGATGGAACACACCGAATCCCCCCCTGAAACCACGGCCACTGGCCGTTATCCGTTGTTCAGGCAACACCTCTACGAGGAGTTGATGCTGCTGGTTCTGCTGGGGCTGGCGCTGGCCGGTATCGCCTGGACCGATATCTCACCCCTGGGCAGCCGCTGGTACTGGTACCTGATGGTGCCAGTGTATTTCGTCGCCAGCCTGCTGACCGAGATGCCCCATGTGCGCCACGGGCGCTACCCGTGGAGAAGCGTGCTGTGGTATCAGCTGTGGCAATGGCTTGCGGTGCTCGCCGCGGTCTGGCTGGTGTTCCTGATCCAGCAGGTGGGCCGCCTCAACAACGAGACCACCGGATTGATCCTGTTGTTGCTGTTTGCCTTGTCCACCTTCGTGGCCGGGCTGCGGATGGGCTGGCTGTTCCGGCTGGCGGGGCTGTTTCTCGCGGCCAGCCTGCTGATGGTGGTCTATCTGGAACGCTATCTTTGGCTGATCGTGTTGCTCGGTTTGCTGCTGATGGCGCTGCATCATGCAATCCACCGTTTCCAGCGCCGGCGCAGCCGGCATGGCGATACGCCCTGAGGCGGCGTCAGCCGGTGCCGATCAGTTCGCGCAGTTGCGCCACTTGCAGCCGTACCTGGCGGGGGGCGGTGCCGCCGGTGATGTCGCGGGCATTGACCGAGCCTTCCAGCGTCAGCACCTCGAACACATCCTCGCCGATGCGCGAATCGAAGGATTGAAGCTCGGCGAGATCGAGATCGGACAGGTCGCAGCCCTTGTTCAGGGCATGGGCGACGGCCTTGCCGACCACTTCATGGGCATCGCGGAAAGGCAGGCCGCGCTTGACCAGGTAATCGGCCAGATCGGTGGCGGTGGCGAACCCGCGGCGCGCCGCCTCACGCATGGCATCGGCGTTGACCTCCAGGTTGGGCACCATGTCGGCGAAGGCGCGCAGGCTGCCGAGCAGCGTGTCGAGGGTATCGAACAGCGGTTCCTTGTCTTCCTGATTGTCCTTGTTGTAGGCCAGGGGCTGGGATTTCATCAGTGTCAGCAGGCTGACCAGGTGGCCGAACACGCGCCCGCTCTTGCCGCGCACCAGTTCCGGTACATCGGGGTTTTTTTTCTGCGGCATGATCGACGAGCCGGTGCAGTAGCGGTCGGGCAGGCGGATGAAGTCGAACTGTGCGCTGGACCAGAGCACCAGCTCCTCGGCCATGCGTGACAGGTGCATCATGACCAAGGCGGCCGCGGCGCTGAATTCGATGGCGAAGTCGCGGTCGCTGACCGCGTCCAGCGAGTTGCGCGCGGGCATCGAGAAGCCCAGCAGTTCGGCAGTGTAGGCGCGGTCCAGCGGGTAGCTGGTTCCGGCCAGGGCGGCCGCGCCCAGCGGCATCACATTCATGCGATCGGCGCAGTCGCTGAGCCGGCCGTGGTCGCGTTCGAGCATCTCGAACCAGGCGAGCATGTGGTGGCCGAAGGTGATCGGCTGGGCCACCTGCAGATGGGTGAATCCGGGCAGGATGGTGTCTGCATGGTGCTCGGCCAGGTCGAGCAGCCCGCGTTGGAAGTCGCGGATCAGCTCCTGCGCGCGGGCGATTTCGCGGCGCAGGTAGAGGCGGATGTCGGTGGCGATCTGGTCGTTGCGCGAGCGCCCGGTGTGCAATTTCTTGCCGGCATCGCCGATCAGCGCGGTGAGTCGCGCCTCGATGTTCATGTGGACATCCTCCCGTTCCACCGACCAGGGGAAGTCGCCGGCAGCGATTTCCTCGCGGATCTGCTGCAGGCCCTTCTCGATGGCGCTCAGTTCGTCGTCATCAAGCACGGCGATGCGACGCAGCATGCGGGCGTGGGCGAGCGAGCCCTCGATATCGACCTCGGCCAGCCGGCGGTCGAAATCGACCGAGGCGGTAAAGGCCTGCACGAAGGCGTCGGTGGGTTCCTGGAAGCGGCCGCCCCACAGGCGGTCGTCGGAGTCGGAGTCGTTGTGGCTCATGGTGTCTGCGTTCGGGGTTGCTGGAAGCGGTGGCCGCTGGGGGCCGATTCCGCCGCGTTCATCCGCCATTGGCCATGCCTTGACGGAGGGATCGTGTATGCTTGCATCGACCGTGCACCGACACAAGTGATTCGATGAAAAAAACACCGCCGGCGATCGACGACAGCGAAATCGAGGACTGTTACCTGCCGGATTTCTGCCACCCCGAGAACCTGCTCAAGCTGGTGCTGGTGCTGGAACTGATCGCCATCGTGCTGACCCTGGCCGGTGCGCCCAAGAACAGCAACCTGTTTGTCGAACTGGCGCTGTTGTCGATGTTCGTACAGTGGATCGGCCTCGCCAGCGCCGGCCTGCTGTGCATGCTGCGGCGCCAGGGGCGGCTGCGGGGCGTGCTGCAATCCACGCTGCTGAGTCTCGCGGTGGTGGCGGCCGTGACGCTGCTGATGTCCGGGTTGGGCTGGGCGCTGGAGAAACAGCTGTATCTTGGGTATTTCCGCCATCGTCCCCTGGGCGTGATCCTGGTGCAGCACCTGGCCATCGCGCTGATCCTCTATGGCATGACGCTGCGCTATTTCTTCGTCCAGTACAGGAATCAGCAGACGCTGAAGGCCGAGGCCAGGGCCCGCCTGCAGGCCCTGCAGGCGCGGATCCGGCCGCATTTCCTGTTCAACAGTCTCAATACCATCGCCAGCCTGACCCACGATGAGCCGGACCGCGCCGAGGAAGCCATCGAAAACCTGTCGGACCTGTTCCGCGCCAGTCTGCGGGCGGACAGCCGGGTCAGCCTGGAGAGTGAAATCGAGCTGACGCGGCAGTATATTGCGCTGGAGGCGCTGCGCCTGGACGACCGGCTGCGCGTCGAATGGCTGGTCAAGGCGAAGCTGGAGCGTTTCAGCCTGCCGGCGCTGACCCTGCAGCCCCTGGTGGAAAACGCGATCTATCATGGCATCGAGCCGCTGGCCGAAGGGGGCGAGGTGCGCATCGAGTTGCGTCAGACCGGCGATCGGCTGATCATTCGCATCAGCAATCCGCTGCCCCCGGAGCGCAGTCCCAACCGGGCCGGCAACCGCATGGCGCTCGAAAACATCCGCGAACGGCTGGATCTGGCCTTCGACGGAGACGCGAAAATCGAGCATCTGGAAGAAAATGGTCTATATACAGTGAGCATCCGCGTGCCATTGATGGCCGCACAGTAAAGGATTCAAAACGGGTTCAGTGACGATGAGAATACTGATAGTGGACGACGAGAAGCCGGCCCGTGACCGGCTCAAGCGGTTGATTGGGAATCTGCCGGAACACGAGGCCGTTGGCGAGGCCCGCAACGGGCACGAAGCCGTGGAGCGGGCCATGGAGCAGCAGCCGGATCTGATCCTGATGGACATCCGCATGCCGGGCATGGACGGCATCGAAGCGGCCAAGCAACTGCTGGAGCAGGAACAGCCACCGGCCATCATCTTTACCACCGCCTTTTCCGACCATGCGCTGGAAGCCTTCGAGGCCAAGGCGGTGGATTACCTGCTCAAGCCGGTCAAGCTGGAACGGCTGCAGAAGGCGCTGGAAGCCAGCCAGCAGCTCAACCGCGCGCAATTGCGTCATTCAGTGGAAGAGGTGGAACAGTCCGAGGCGCGGCAGCACATCTGTGCCCGCGTGCGGGGCAACCTGGTGCTGGTGCCGCTGGAAGACATCTATTATTTCCAGGCGGAGCAGAAGTACGTCACCGTGCGCCACAGCGACGGCGAACTGCTCATCGAGGAACCGCTGAAGGCGCTGGAAGAAGAATTCCACCGGGATTTCTACCGCATCCACCGCAATGCCTTGGTGCGCCTCGACAAGATTGCCGGCATGCGCAACCAGCAGGACACGCACCGCATCTTCTTTCACGACATCAGCGATCAGCTCGACATCTCGCGGCGGCACCTGCCGGGCGTGCGCAAGATCCTCAAGTCCCTGTAGCCGTCCGGCCGGCAAGTTTTTTTCCACCGGCCGGGGCGCTGGCCTATAATGCGCGGCCATGACGACTCCACTCCAAACCCTGCGCATCGCCACGCGCAGCAGTCCGCTCGCGCTGTGGCAGGCCGAAGAAGTCAGCCGCCGTCTGCGCGCCATCCACCCAGACCTCGAAGTCGAACTGGTCACCATGAAAACCCGGGGCGACAAGATCCTCGACGCGCCTCTGGCCAAGGTCGGCGGCAAAGGGTTGTTCGTCAAGGAACTGGAGGCCGGCATGCTCGAAGGCCGCGCCGACATCGCCGTGCACTCGATGAAGGATGTGCCGGTGGAATTCCCGGAGGGGCTGGAACTGGCGCTGATCATGCAGCGCGAAGACCCTCGCGATGCCTTTGTCTCCAACGCCTACGACAGCCTCGATGCCTTGCCCGATGGCGCGCGTGTCGGCACCTCCAGCCTGCGCCGCCAGACCCAGATACGCGAGCGTTTTCCCCGGCTCGAGCTGGACTGGCTGCGCGGCAATGTGAATACCCGGCTGGCCAAGCTCGATGCCGGCGACTATGACGCCATCATCCTCGCCGCGGCCGGCCTCAAGCGCCTCGGTTTCGAATCCCGCATTCGCGGTTTCCTTGAGCCGGAAGTCAGCCTGCCCGCCATCGGCCAGGGCGCCATCGGCATCGAATGCCGCAGTGGTGATGCCGCGGTGCAGGCCCTGATCGCCCCGCTTGCCGACCGCGACACCACGCTGCGGGTGCAGGCCGAGCGGGCGATGAACGAACGCCTGGAAGGCGGTTGCCAGGTGCCGATCGCCGGCTACGCGGTGCTCGAGAACGGGCAGCTGTGGCTGCGCGGACTGGTCGGCGAGCCGGACGGCAGCCGGGTGTTGCGCGCCGAAATCCGCGGCCCCGCCGAGAACGCCGTGGCACTGGGCACTCGCCTTGCCGAAAACCTCCTTGAGCAGGGCGCCGGCGAGATCCTCAGGGCGTTGCACGACGCCCCGTGAGCAGCGACGACCGGCCAAGCTGCCTGGTCACCCGTCCTGCGCATCAGGGCAGCAGTTTGATCGACAGCCTGCGCCAGCGGGGCTTCGAGCCGTTGTCCTTTCCCGCCATCGCCATCGAACCCGCGCCGCCGAGTCCGGCGCTGCGTGATCTGCCGTGGCGTATCGAAGACTATGATCTGGCCCTGTTCGTCAGCCGCAATGCGGTGGATCACGCCTTTCGTTACCTCGATGCAACGGCTTTGCCGGCGCAATTGCAACTGGGTGCCATTGGCCGTGGCACGGCACAGGCCCTGCGGACTCAGGGCGTGGGCAAAGCGGTGATTCCGGCGGCCGAGTTCAACAGCGAAGGCTTGCTGGCCGCGCCAGAACTGCAGTCGGTGAAGGGCAAACGCGTCATCATCTTCCGCGGTCAGGCCGGCCGCAACCTGCTGGGCAACAGCCTGCGCGAACGCGGTGCGCGGGTGGACTACTGCGAGGTCTACCGCCGCGCGCTGCCGGATCTCGGCCCCGCGGATTATCAGCGACTCACCGGCGGGCGCCGCCCGGATATCGCCCTGTTCACCAGCAGCGAAGGTCTGCGCAACACCCTGACCCTGCTCGATGACGATCAGGCCGCGGCCTTGCGCCGCCGACCCTGGTTGCTGATCAGTGATAGAATGCGTGAAACTGCCCGGGATCTGGGACATAATGCCGCCATCCTGATTGCCGACCGCGCCAGTGACACGGGCCTGATCGCGGCCCTCGAGCGCTGGAAAGAGGACCGGCAATCCGCTGCCGGAAGACAACAACAGGGCGAATGAATCGCCTGCCACGACGATCATCGATGAAGCCAGACGACACCGCTGCCGAGACCCCGGAGAACCCCGAAAGCCTGCCGCCCCCCGAGTCAGAGTCCGCCGCTGACGGCGGGCGCAAGCGCGGCCTGTTGCTGCCGCTGATCCTGGTCCTGCTGCTGCTTCTGCTCGGTGGACTGGGTGCGGCCGGGTGGTACGGCTGGCAGCAATGGCAGGCGCTGCAGGGAGAGCGTCAGCAGTTGCAATCTCGCCTCGATGCACTGGACACCGCTGTGCAGCAGCGCGTGGCCAGAAGCGAACTGGAAACCGCCCTGCGCCCGTTGCAGGAGAGTGTCGGCAGCAGCGACCAGCGCCTGCAGCAGCTGGCGGATCAGCTGCAGGGCTTGCAGGCCTCTACCGAAAAACTCTACGCACTCTATGGCCGTGACGAAAACGGCTGGAAGCTGGCCGAGGTGGAATACCTGATGTCGGTGGCCCAGCACAAGCTGGTGCTGGAGAATGATTTCGAAGGTGCGGCCAAGACCCTGCAGGCCGCCAGCGAGCGCATCGCCGAGCTGGCCGACCCCGGGCTGTTGCCGGTACGGGTGCAGATCAACCGTGAGATCGCCGCGCTGAAGACCCGTGCGCGGCCGGACCTGGTGGGCCTGAGCCTGCTGGCGGCCCGGCTGACACAGCAGATCCGCAGCCTCAAGCCGGGTTATCAGCCGGTGCCCGAAACGCGCAGCGCAGCGAAGGCGCCGCCCGAGCCGGCGGCCGGGGACACAGCACGCTGGGACCGCAAGCTGCTGGCCTATCTGCGTTCGCTGGTGCGTGTCCGCCGCGCCGATGATGCGGCCGCTGTCGAGGCGCAGACCCTGGCGCCGGATGTGGCCGAACGCATCGAGGATAACCTCAAGCTGATCCGCTGGGCAGTCCTCGATCGCGACAGCTTCCAGTACCGCAAACTGACCCGCGAGACCCTCGAACTGTTCGAGAAGTATTACGACCTGGAGCAGGCCGCCAACGCCGATTTCCACCGCTCGCTGCAGCAACTCGTCAAAGCCGATCTGGAGCCGGAGCTTCCGGACATCAGCGGCTCTCTGCGCCTGCTGCGGCAGATCGAGAAACAGCGCGAGAACGCCCCGGAGGCGTCTTCGGCCGCCACCCCGGACGCGGAACCGGCCGCCGGTGAGCCGCCTGCGACACCCCCCAGCGATGCGGAGGCCAACGATGCTTAAGTTTCTTCTGTGGCTGGCCCTGGTGGTCATCGTCGTGCTCGGCGCTGTACTCGTGGTGCGTGATGATCCGGGCTTCCTGCTGCTGCGCTATGGTGACTGGTCGCTGGAGACCAGCCTGGCTGTCGGCGTGGTGGCGGTCATCGTCGGCAGTCTGCTGGTGATGATCGGCTTCCGCCTGCTGCTGTGGCTGTGGCGCCTGCCCCGGGCGATGAAGCGCCGCCGCCAGCAGCGTCGCATGGAACGGGCCAGGCGGCTGACCAACAAGGGGTTGCTGGACCTCGCCGAAGGCCGTTTCGAGGCTTCCGAGCAGGCCTTGTTGAAACTGATCGACAGTGTCGAAAATCCGCTCATCAATTACCTGGCCGCGGCCCGCGCCGCCCAGCAACAGGGCAAATACGACGAGCGGGATGAATACCTCAAGGCGGCCCACGAGGCCAACCCCGAGGCGGAAATAGCCATCGGCGTCACCCAGGCCGAACTGCAGCTGGCGGCCGGGCAGACCGAGCGGGCGTTGGCCACGCTGACTCATTTGCGCTCGGTGGCACCCAGGCACGACTATGTGCTGAAACTGCTGGCCCGGGTCTATTTCCAGCTCGAAGAGTGGTCCAAGCTCTGCGAGCTGCTGCCCGAGGTGCGCAAGAAGCAGCTGTTCCGCAGTGACAAGCTCGAGGGCATTGAGCTGAAGGCCTATACCGGCTGCCTCAACGAGGCGGCGCGACTCGGCGGCGATGCACTGGACCGCGCCTGGTCGAAGATCCCCAAGGCCGTTCAGTCCAACCCCGAGCTGCTGTTGCGCTACATCGACCTGGTCGAGCGCCACCATCAGGACAGCCGACAGGTCGAGCAGATCGTGGTCAAGGCCATCAACCAGGAATGGAACCCGCGTCTGGTGGACTTCTACGGCCGTCTCGAGGCGGCCGACGGCAACGCACAGCTGGCCACCGCCGAGAAATGGCTGCAGGAATACGGCAACAGTGCCGTGCTGTTGCTTGCGCTGGGCCGCATCTGCAAGCGGTTGGGTCTGTGGGGCAAGGCGCAAAGCTATCTCGAAGCGAGCATCGGTGTGCAGCCGACGGCCGAGGCCTGCCTGGAACTGGCCGAGTTGCTGGGCAGCGGGGAGATTGGCGAGTCGGACAAGGCCTGCGACTATTACAATCAGGGGCTGCGCCTCTGTCTTGGCGGGCAGGGCTGATTCCGCCTGACCCAGGTCAAGCCGCAACCACGGATTCCTCGTCTATACTCGGAGCTACAGCCCGCCGGTATCCCGCCGACGGCCACGCAGCCCGGGCATGAGCATGAGCAGCAGCCGTATCAGTGACGACAGTGAAGCGATCCTCAAGGATCTAAAGATCCCGCCGGCTCCGGACATCATTCTGCAGCTGCAACAGGAACTGCGCGAGGAAGCGCCTTCCCTCGATGCCATTGGTGACATCATCCAAAAGGATGCGGCCATCTCCGGCCTGGTGCTGAAAACCGTCAACTCCCCGTTGTTCGGCCTGCGCGCGACCATCCAGTCCATTCCCCAGGCGATCATGCTGCTGGGCTTCAGTTATGTCGGCAACATCGTGCAGGGGCTGGTGCTCAGGCAGACCCTGGGGCAGGGCGATGCGCTGCCGCCACGCTTCTGGGAATCCTCGTCGAACAGGGCGCTGCTGATGGCGGCGCTGAGCACACACCTGCTCGACTGTTCCGCGGACCAGGCCTATCTGCTGGGCCTGTTCCACGATGTCGGCCAGGCGATGATCGCCCAGCGCCAGTCCGACTATGCGGACTTCATCGCCGCCAACGACAATGATCCGGACCACGCACTGACCCGTCTGGAAGACGACTTCTACAACTTCAACCATGCCTCCGTGGGCTTCTATCTGGCACGCAATTGGGGCCTTCCGGAAGGCATCCGTAACATCATTCTCCACCATCACCAGAGCAGCGAGTTCCTGGAGCGGGACGATGGCGATGATTGTGAACAGGCGATGATGGCCATCCTCAAGATGGCCGAGCATATCGAACGCGGTCACGCGGGGATCGATCCGGATCACGAGTGGGCGCGCGAGCAGGAAGCGGTGCTCGGCTATCTGGGCATGAGTGAGGTGGATTTCGAGGATCTGCGCGTCGACCTGCTCGACCGGTTGATGCTGGAGCTGAATTGACCCTCGGCCGACTGTAGTGATCACTCCGGGAGGCAGGCGTATGATCGGCCCATGTCCAAGCCGTTGCTGAACTCCCTCGATGCACTCCGCTTCGATCATGCCTTTGTCGAGCGCCTGCCCGCCGATCCGCGACAGGACAACCGGCGCCGCCAGGTGCGAGGCGCCTGCTACTCCTTGGTGGAACCCACGTCTGTTCGCGAACCGCGGCTGGTGGCCTGTTCCCGGGCCATGATGGAGCGGCTGGACCTGGATCCGGCCCTGTGCGGCAGCGATGATTTCGTTGAGATTTTCTCCGGCAACCGGCTCCTCGATGGCATGAAACCCCATGCCATGTGCTATGGCGGGCACCAGTTCGGTCACTGGGCAGGCCAGCTGGGTGACGGGCGCGCCATTGTTCTCGGTGATGTGATCAACCGCGCCGGCGAGCGCTGGTCCCTGCAGCTCAAGGGCGCAGGTCCAACGCCCTATTCGCGCACCGCCGACGGCCTGGCGGTATTGCGCAGCTCACTGCGCGAATTCGTCTGCAGCGAAGCCATGCACGCCCTCGGCGTGCCCACCACGCGGGCGCTGAGCCTCGTGCTGACCGGCGAACAGGTGTTGCGCGACATGTTCTATGACGGCAACCCGCGTCATGAGCCGGGGGCGGTGGTCTGTCGTGTCGCGCCGAGTTTCATCCGCTTTGGCAACTTCCAGATACTCACCGCCCAGCGCGACGAAAAGACACTGCGGCAGTTGATGGATTACTGCATCGAGACCCATGATGCGGATCTCGGGCCGCCGGACCCATCGGCCTATGTGCGCTGGTTCGAGCGCGTCTGCGAACGCAGTTGCGAGATGGTGGTGCACTGGATGCGCGTGGGTTTCGTCCACGGGGTGATGAACACCGACAACATGTCGATTCATGGCCTGACCATCGACTACGGGCCCTACGGATTTCTCGAGCCCTACGACGAGGACTGGACGCCCAACACCACCGATGCCCAGGGTCGACGCTACCGGTTCGGTAACCAGTCGAAGATCGTGTTGTGGAACCTGCTGCAGCTGGCCGAGGCCATTTACCCGCTGGTCGGCGACGCCCGCCCGCTGGAGGACGCGTTGCAGAACTTCCATGACGATTATGCCCGCCGGTGGCGTGCGATGATGGCACGCAAGCTCGGGTTTGAGGACTGGACGCCACAACTGGAGCCGTTGATCGAAGCGCTGCCGGGGTTGCTGAAACGGGTGGAGACCGACTGGACCCTGTTCTGGCGCTGTCTGGCGCGGCTGGAGGAGGACGACAAGGCGCTGACCGACGAAGGCCTGCGCAGTCTGTTCGCGCCGGCCTGGTACCGTGCGGAGGACATCAGCGGTGAATACCTGCAACAACTGCGCCACTGGCTGGAGGCCTACCTGTCGGCTGCCAGGGAGCTTGACGCATCCCGCCGGCGGTCGCTGATGAACCGCACCAACCCTTTGTATGTCTTCCGCAACTACCTCGCCCAGGAGGCCATAGACCTGGCCGAGCAGGGGGATTTCAGTCGCGTCCACGAATTGCTGGAGGTGCTGGCGCGCCCCTACGAGGAGCAACCCGGCAAGGCGCATTTTGCCGGCCGCCGTCCGGAATGGGCGAGGCAGCGCGCGGGCTGTTCGATGCTCTCCTGCAGCAGCTGACGGGATCGGCCGGCCGCGCCAATCCCTGCGCCCCTCCCATTTGGGATGGCACGGTTCTATCCCCTTCTGGGTGCAGCAGGGGGAAGGGGCGCCGGCAAGCGTAACGCTGTCCCACGGAAAAGGAAAACGCGACCGGGCGCAGGGGTATGTGCAAGTATTTGAATTTTCTAATGTTAGGCGGATTCCGGGCGTTTTCTGCGGCATCGAGCAGGCCTGGGCAGGATTAGTTTATTTTATGCGGGACAAAAATATGATGTGTTGAACAGCCCCTGTTTTTGCTTCAGAATCGCCCGGTCCATAGAGCAACTAACCCTAGGAGCTAGATTCCGATGAACATTGCAAACCCGTTTGCTGATCTTGCGGCCACCATAACGCCGTCAATGATGCAGTGGTATGTGATCCTGATGGTTATCCTCGTTATCGGCGGGACCATTCTGGACATGATGCACAAGAAAAGTGCCAAATATTTCTTTGAGAACGCCGAGCGCCAGAAGGCCAAGGCCAAGCGCGACATCAGCAATGAAAAGCTGTCCCTGGCGCTCAAGACCCTGGGCAAGGAAGTGCTGACCTCGGGCGAGTTCCACAATCCGAAGCGTCGCATCTCGCACCTGATGAGCATGTACGGCTTCATTCTGTTCGTCGTTTCCACCGCCGTGATGATCTTCGGCTATGCCAACGAGGCCGATGCCGGCATCTGGCCGCTGCTGTGGTACCTGGGTGCCTTCTCGCTGGCCATCGGCGGTTACTGGTTCTGGTTCTTCATCCGCGTCGATGTCTTCTCCGAGGGCCTGCCCTGGTACCGCGTGGGTCGTGATGACATCTTCATCGTCTGTCTGCTCGGCACCTCCACCTTCGGTCTGCTGTGGGCCTTCACTCAGGGTTCCACCTTCGGCTGGATCATGTTTGCTCTGTTCATCCTGTTCGCCACCCTGCTGTTCGGCACCGTGCTGTGGTCCAAGTTCGCGCACATGTTCTTCAAGCCTGCCGCGGCCTTCCAGAAGCGCACCGCCTGGGCGGACGGTTCCCGCGAGAACCTGCCCGACATGCCGGATCTGAGCGATCCCGCAGTTCAGGAAAAATACCCGGATATCCCGAAATACATGGGCAAGAACCCGCCCTACATGGGACTGGGCATCAAGCGCGAAACGCCAAACCACTACTGAGTCTGGGCTTAATTCCAGGAATTCAAATTTAATAGAGGTCAAGACATGCCTACTTTTGTATACATGACCCGTTGTGACGGTTGCGGACACTGCGTCGATATCTGCCCTTCCGATATCATGCACATCGATGAGGTCAGCCGCCGTGCCTACAACATCGAACCCAACATGTGCTGGGAATGCTACTCCTGCGTAAAGGCCTGCCCGATGAACGCCATTGATGTGCGTGGCTATGCCGACTTCGCGCCGCTCGGACACTCGGTGCGGGTTCGTCGTGACGAGGAAAAGGGCGTCATCGCATGGCGCATCATCTTCCGCAACGGCAAGAAGGATTTCGAGCTGCTGGCTCCGATCACCACCAAGCCCTGGGGTACGGCCATTCCGAACCTCAAGCAGGCGGGCGCGCCCAGCAACGACATGAAGAACAGCCAGCTGCTGTACAACGAACCCAAGTACATTCGGCTGGACGACGGTGACCTGCACACCCTCGAATCCAACGGTTTGAAATTCAAAGAAGGGGTCTACTACTGATGGCTTACGATACGATAATTGAAGACAACATCGACGTACTGGTCGTCGGTGCGGGTCTGGGTGGCACCGGAGCGGCTTTCGAAGCACGGTACTGGGGCCCCGACAAGAAGATCGTCATTGCCGAGAAGGCAAACATCGATCGCTCTGGCGCGGTGGCGCAGGGTCTCTACGCAATCAACTGCTACATGGGTACCCGTTTCGGCGAGAACAACCCGGAAGACCATGTACGCTATGCGCGCATCGACCTGATGGGCATGGTCCGCGAGGATCTGCTGTTCGACATGGCCCGCCACGTGGATTCGGCGGTACACCAGTTCGAGGAGTGGGGCCTGCCGATCATGCGCAACGAGAAGACCGGCACCTACCAGCGTGAAGGCCGCTGGCAGATCATGATTCACGGCGAATCCTACAAACCGATCGTGGCCGAGGCCGCCAAGAAGTCCGCCGACAAGGTCTACAACCGCATCTGCGTGACCCACCTGCTGATGGACGAGTCCAAGGAGAACCGTGTCGCCGGTGCCGTGGGCTTCAATGTGCGCACCGGCAACTACCATGTGTTCAAGTCCAAGACCGTCATCGTCGGTGCCGGTGGTGCGTCCAACATCTACAAGCCGCGTTCCGTCGGTGAGGGTGCCGGCCGCGTATGGTACGCCCCCTGGTCCTCCGGTTCCGCCTATGGCCTGCTGATCCAGGCCGGCGCCAAGATGACCCAGATGGAGAACCGAATCGTACTGGCCCGCTTCAAGGACGGTTACGGTCCGGTAGGTGCCTACTTCCTCCACCTGAAGACCTACACCCAGAACGGTTATGGCGAGGAATACGAGTCCAAGTGGTTCCCCGAACTGCAGAAGATGGTCGGCAAGGAGTACCTGGATCCGGAAGCTTCTCACCGCACCCACCGTCCGATTCCGACCTGCCTGCGCAACCACGCCTTCATCCAGGAAGTGAACGCCGGCCGCGGTCCGATTCACATGGTCACCATGGAAGCCTTCCAGGATCCGCATCTGGAAGAGATTGGATGGCACAACTTCCTCGGCATGACCGTTGGACAGGCGGTACTCTGGGCCGCCACCGATGTGGATCCCAAGTACGAGAACCCGGAACTGACCACTTCCGAGCCCTATGTCATGGGTTCCCACGCCACCGGTTGCGGTGCCTGGTGTTCCGGCCCCGAAGATCTGTCTCCGAAGGAATACTTCTGGGGCTACAACCGCATGACCACCGTTGAAGGCCTGTTCGGCGCCGGCGACGCCGTCGGCGGCACCCCGCACGCCTTCTCCTCCGGCTCCTTCACCGAAGGCCGTCTGGCGGCCAAGGCGGCCTGCAAGTACATCGACGACGGCAAGGCCGAAGGCATCCGGGTATCCTCCGAGCAGATCGAGCGTCGTCGCGAAGAGATCTACCGTCCGCTGGAGACCTACCGTGTGTACCGCAATGCGATCACTGCCGGCACAGTCAACCCGCACTACATCAACCCGCGCCAGGGCCTCGACCGTCTGCAGAAACTGATGGACGAGTACTGCGGCGGCGTGACCGTCAGCTACATGACCAACGAGAAGCTGCTCAACATCGGTCTGAAGAAGCTGGCCATCCTCAACGAGGACTGGGAGAACGGCATCGCGGCGGAAAACATCCACGAACTGCTGCGTGCCTGGGAGCTGAAGCACCGTATCCTCACTTCCGAGGCCGTGTTCCAGCACACCCTGTTCCGCGAGGAAACCCGCTGGCCCGGTTATTACTACCGTGGCGACAAGCTGAAGCTGGACGACGAGAACTGGCATGTACTGACCGTTTCCCGTCGCGATCCGAAGACCGGCGAGTACACCATGGAGAAGGCTCCGCTGTACCACCTGGTCGACGAAAAGGAAGAAGCCGAAGCGTCATAAGTGTTTCGGGTGTCCAGGATACCCGGCCGCTTTCACGAAAGACCAACATGGATGTTGGTCTTTTTTGTTTCCGCCGTGTGCAGCGCGGAGACTTGCATCCCGGGGTCGATTGCGGAAGGATAGCAGTCCCCTGTCGGTTCAACCCTGATGCGCGATGTGCCGTACTGCCTGCAGGCGACCGCGTATCTGTCCAACTGGGAGAAAAGCGTTCATGAACATTACCGAATTGAGTGACGAGGAGATTCTCGCCATTGCCGATCCCTGGTGGGACGAGCTGGTCAAGTACTCCAACAACCGCAACTATGGCGGCTTCATCCGCAATTTTTCGCGCAAGTTCCGCGAAGCGGCCAACGAGATGGAAGTGGGCAAGCAGTTCGCCCGCAGCCAGTTGACCCACAACCTGCGCAAAGAGCGCGATTTTCTCGGCATCATTCGCCGCGGCGAATATGTCACCGTCCTCTACCGCCAGACCAATGAAAAACTTCCCGGTGAATGGCTGGGTCGCCTGGTTCTTGGCTACGAGGACGGCGAAGTCAAGATTTTCGGCGCCACCATCTTCTGACCGTCATGGACGACATCATCGAAAAGGACAAGTATGTCGAATTGACCTACGAGGTGATCGACAAGAAGACCGGCAATGTGCTCTCCGGCGTCGAGTTTCCTTTGGGTTATGTGCATGGCACCCACCGGGTGCTGAGCAAGGATGTGGAATCCGAGCTGGAAGGCAAGAAGGTGGGCGATGTCATCGAAGTGCCGATCGATTGTGACCAGCTGTTTGGTCCACGCGATGACCGGCTGGTCTATATCGACGCCATCGACAATGTGCCGGAAGAATACCGGGAAGTAGGCACGGTGGTACTGATGGAGAACGAGAAGGGCGACACCCGAAAGTTCTATGTCACCCGTGTCGACGAGAAATCGGTGACATTCGATGGCAACAACCCCTTGTCGGGCCGCGAAGCCCTGTTCCGCCTCGAGGTGCTCAATGTCCGCGAGGCCACCGACGAGGAGATCGAGGCCGGCGGCAAGGTCGAGGATGCGCCGGATATCGAGGGCATGGTTCGTCTCTGAGACGGAAATCAGGCGGGTCGGGCGTCTCGGCGATTCATTCTGGCATCGAACGCCTCGGCGAAGCGGCGAGCGGAATCCGGGTCCATGTTGAAGTAGAGTGATGGCTCGATCAGCTCGACCTCCATCAGCCGGAAGATGGATCCGTCGCGGACCAGGTCCACTCGGGCATAGAGCGGGCACTGGTGCAGTGTCGTGATGCCCGCCATCACCCGATCTCCCGTCTCCCGGAGCCGCGCATCCGGTGAAACGCTGCGCAATCGCCCCCCGTGTTCTTCCTGCACACGGAAATCGCCCTGTGCCGGTGTCTTCAACACGGCGTGGCTGTAGCCTCCATCAAAATAAAACAGGGAAAACTCCCCTTCGGTGGCGATGGCCGGCATATAAGGTTGCAGCATCCAGTCCCGCCCCGTAAAACGGGGCGCGATCCGTGCTGAAGTCTCTGCCCATGACGGGGAGGCAATGCGGTAAGTATCGTCCGCATTGGCGCTGATGCAGGGTTTGATGACCAGCTCCGGGGCTTCTTCAAAGAGCGACGATATCGTCCGGGGCAGTCGATCACCCTGACCCCAGACCGTGGGCACAATGGCGATGCCCGCCTGTTCGAGATCCCTCATATACCGCTTGTCTATGTTCCAGCGTACCAGGGACAGGGCGTTTTCGAGCCGCGCACTGGAGCGGTCGATGGCCTCGAGCAGTCGAAGGAAGGCTCCGGCGTCCTGCTGGTAGTCCCACGGCGAACGGATGATGACGGCCTCATAGTCGTTCCAGTCCGTGTCCGTTGTTCTCCAGGAGAGGGTATCCACAGACCAGCCGAGTTCCTCAAGCGGTTGATGGAGCAGGTGGTCGTAACAGACGAAGTCATCGAGTGAGTCCATGCTAAGGAAAGCGCAGCGTTTCATGGGGCCTCCGCGGGCGGTGCAAAGCCGCTAAAGTACACGACTCGCAAGGAATTGTTGAGCTATAATGCGCTCAAATTCACGCGCAGGAGATCCCCGTGGCCGTCGTAGAAGCAACCCGAGACAACATCGAATCACTGGTCGAGGACAACGAAATCGTCATCTTCGACTTCTGGGCGCCTTGGTGCGGACCCTGTAAGCAGTTCGGGCCGATCTTCGAAAGCGCTTCCGAAAAATATCCCGATGTCGTGTTCGCCAAGGTCAACACCGAACAGGAACGCGAGATTGCCGCCCACTTCAGCATTCGTTCGATTCCGACCGTCATGGTGTTTCGCGATGCCATGCTGGTCTTCGCCCAGCCGGGCAGTATTCCCGAAAACGCCATTGATGAACTCATCGGCAAGGTGAAGGAGCTGGACATGAACGAGGTGCGCAAGGCCAAGGGCAAAGACCCGGAGTGAAACCATGAAAACCCTGATCCTGTCCCTGTTGTTGCTCTTCTCCTCCGGCCTGCTGGCGGGAGAACTGGCCGGTGTCCATGTGGACGATACCGTGACCACCGCCAGCGGGGACCGTCTGGTGCTCAATGGCATGGGGCTGCGCGAGAAACTGTGGATCGATGTCTATGTGGGTTCGCTGTACCTCCCGGCAAAAGCGAGCAGCGTGTCCGAAATCATCGCGCAGCCCGGGCCGGTGCGCATCGACATGGATATCGTCTACAAGGAAATCTCCTCTAAAAAGCTCAACAAGGCCTGGAAGGAAGGCTTCGAGAAGAATCAGCCGCCGGAACGGCTGGATGCGCTGAAATCACGCATCGAGCGCTTCTACACCCTGTTCGAGGAGCCGGCGCGCAAGGGTGA
Source organism: Gammaproteobacteria bacterium (assembly GCA_026989015.1). GTDB lineage: Bacteria > Pseudomonadota > Gammaproteobacteria > S144-22. Next base: position 11,058 of record JALSKD010000184.1, on the reverse strand, counting down.
CAAGTACATTCTCGAATACACCCCCGGCAAGGGCACCCTGGTCCGCAAGAACGGCGTCGAACTGGGCGTCATCGAAGGCGAGGACTTCAAGAACGCCCTGCTCGAAATCTGGCTCGGCAACCACCCGGCCGACAAGGATCTGAAAAAGGGGATGCTGGGCCTGAAGTAAGCCCGTGCGTTATGCTGCAAAAAGCCCTGCCTGATACACATCCGGCAGGGCTTTTTCACGAAAGGAAGCGACCGGCCGTCAGGCCATGGCTTTGAAAACGCGTGCTGCGGCGGTAATGGTATCGCGAATCAGGGCATCGTCGTGGGCCGCACTGACAAAACCCGCTTCATAGGCGGATGGCGCCAGATTGACGCCGGCATCGAGCATGCCGTGGAAGAAACGCTTGAAGGCTTCGATGTCGCAGCGGCCGACATCCGCGAAACTGCGGACCTCGGGCTGATCGGTGAAGAACAGACCGAACATGGCGCCGACCCGGTTGCTGGTCATCGCAATGCCGGCGTCCCGGGCCGCCCCAACAATGCCATCTACCAGCAATGCGGTCTTGCGCTCCAGATCTTCATAGAAGCCGGGGCGGGAGACGATCTCCAGATTCTTGAGGCCGGCCGTCATGGCAATCGGGTTGCCGGAAAGTGTACCTGCCTGGTAGACCGGGCCCACGGGGGCCAGTTGCTGCATGATTTCGCGCTTGCCACCGAAAGCGCCAACCGGCATGCCGCCACCGATGACCTTGCCCAGCGTGGTCAGGTCCGGCTGGATGCCGTATCGGCCCTGGGCACCGGTCAGCCCGACCCGGAAGCCGGTCATCACTTCATCGAAAATCAGCACTGAACCGTGTTGTGTGCACTGCGTCCGCAGGGTTTCCAGGAAACCCTCAGTGGGAGGAATGCAGTTCATGTTGCCGGCCACCGGTTCCACGATGATGCAGGCGATACGGTCGCCGATATCCGAAAACAGGTCCACCACCTGTTGAGGGTTGTTGTATTCCAGCGTCAGGGTGAGTTCGGCGAGGCTGGCGGGGATGCCGGGAGAGCTGGGTACGCCCATCGTCAAGGCTCCGGAGCCGGCCTTGACCAGCAGCGAGTCGCCATGGCCGTGGTAGCATCCCTCGAACTTGACGATGGTGTCGCGGCCGGTATATCCGCGGGCCAGACGAATCGCCGACATCGTTGCCTCGGTACCGGAGTTGGTCATGCGGATCTGGTCCATGCCCGGCAGGGTCGAACAGATGCGTTCGGCCAGTTCGATCTCCAGTTCGGTCGGAGCGCCGAAGCTGAGGCCGCGCTCGGCCGCCTGCTGGACCGCTTCGACGATTTCCGGGTGCGCGTGCCCGCAGATCATCGGTCCCCAGGATCCAACATAATCGATGTAACGCCGCCCGTCGGCATCTTCGAGGTAGGCCCCCTCTGCGCGTACAATGAACGGCGGCGTGCCACCCACACCATTGAAGGCGCGCACCGGGGAGTTGACGCCGCCGGGAATCACGCGCCGGGCGCGCTCCATCAGGGTTTCGGATACGGTCATCGCGGGTCTCGCATGCATCTGGACAAGCGCGCATTCTACGCAAAAAGAGCGGTTCACGACAGCCGGAGAACGAAAGGGCGGCATGAAGGTCTGATGAATATCACAACCAGCTGAAGAGAGCGTCATGAAATTCATCGTCAATAGTGACAAGAGCTTCGACCGGGCCTGCGCGGACCTCGAGGACGCGGTACAGGCGCACAAGTTCGGCGTGCTTCATGTCCATGACCTGCAGGCGACCTTGCGCAACAAGGGACTGGATCTGGACAATGCCTGCCGGGTGTATGAAGTCTGCAACCCGCACAAGGCAAAAACGGTGCTGGAAGACGACATGAGCATGAACATGGCGCTGCCGTGCCGTATTTCTGTCTGGAGCGAACAGGGGCAGACCCGGATCGGCATGATCAGTCCCCAGCAGTTGCTGGCCCTGCTGTCGGAGTCACCGGCGCTGGCTGCGGTAGCGGCCGAGGTGGAACAGACGAGCAGAAAAATCATCGAGCAGGCTGCTGCCTAGAACCCATTGAATACCCCTGCGGGGGAACGAGCCGCCCGAAAGAGGTGGCCGTAATACACACTGGCCGCGCATGAAGACAACCTGCCCACTGCAAGGTGACCGTCATGCATGCGAAAACCGAACACCCCGAGACCCTCAGGGACCCCGTCTGTGGCATGGAAGTCACGCCCGACACGCCCTGGACCTTCAGCTGGCAGGGTGAGGCGTTGTATTTCTGCAGCGACCCCTGTCGGCAGCGCTTCATCGAGGATCCAGTGTCCTTTGCGGGAACCGCTCCGGAAGAGCAGGCCGCGACCCATGATCACGCGGATCATGATGCCGCCTGTACCGACGACAGCTGCTCGGTGCCGTCCACCGGCGTGGAGTACACCTGCCCGATGCATCCGGAGATCGTGCAGGATCATCCGGGCAGTTGCCCCAAGTGCGGCATGGCGCTGGAACTCAAGGGCCTGCCCGAAGCCCGCCGGGTTGAATACACCTGCCCGATGCATCCCGAGATCGTTCAGGACCACCCGGGGGCGTGCCCCAAGTGCGGCATGGCCCTGGAACCGCGCACTGTCGATGCCGAAGAAGACAACAGCGAATTGAAGGACATGACCCGGCGTTTCTGGGTCAGTACCCTGCTGGCGGTGCCGGTGTTCGTGCTGGCCATGGTGGCGGATCTGGCACCGGGGCTGCTGCCGGATGGCCTGTCGATGCGCAGCATCCAGTGGATAGAATTCGTGCTGGCCACCCCTGTGGTCTGGTGGGGCGGGTGGCCCTTCTTCGTGCGCGGCGTCCAGTCGTTGCGCGGATGGAATCTGAACATGTTCACGCTGATCGCCCTCGGCGTGTCGGTGGCCTGGGCATACAGTGTGGTGGCGCTGCTGTGGCCTCAGATCTTCCCGCCGAGCATGCAACGCGAAGGGGGGACGGTGGCGGTGTATTTCGAGGCCGCCGCGGTCATCACCACCCTGGTACTGCTCGGTCAGGTGCTGGAGTTGCGCGCCCGTTCGCGCACCAATGCCGCGATCAAGATGCTGCTCGGACTCGCGCCCAGCGAAGCGCGGCGCGTTCATGAAGACGGCCGGGAAGAAGACATTCCGCTGGATCAGGTGCAACCCGGAGACCTGTTGCGGGTCCGGCCCGGGGAGAAGATCCCGGTGGACGGTCTGGTGGTCGAAGGCAGCAGCTTGATCGACGAATCGATGGTCACCGGGGAGCCGCTGGCGGTCGAGAAAGGCCCGAATGACCGCGTCATCGGTGCCACCATCAATGGCAACGGCAGTCTGCTGATGCGCGCCGAGAAGGTGGGCGCGGACACCCTGCTGGCGCAGATCGTCAACATGGTGGCCGAGGCCCAGCGTTCACGGGCGCCGATACAGGCGCTGGCGGACAAGGTCTCGGGCTACTTCGTGCCGGCTGTGGTGCTGATCGCGGTGGCGGCCTTCGCCGTCTGGTTCGCTATCGGCCCGGAACCCAGGCTCGCCCATGCGGTGGTCAATGCGGTTGCGGTGCTGATCATCGCCTGTCCCTGCGCGCTGGGGCTGGCGACACCGATCTCGATCATGGTGGGCACCGGGCGCGGAGCCCTGGAAGGCGTGCTGATCAAGAATGCCGAGGCGCTGGAGATCATGGAAAAGGTCGATACGCTGGTCGTGGACAAGACCGGTACCCTGACCGAGGGGCGGCCACAACTGGTCGAAGTGGCGGCGCTGGACGGATTCAGCGAAGAGGATGTGCTGCGCCATGCCGCAAGCCTGGAACGGGCCAGTGAGCACCCGCTGGCCGAGGCCATCGTCGGAGGTGCCGGGCAACGCGACATCGACCTGCTCAAGGTCACCGCGTTCCAGGCCGTCACCGGTCAGGGCGTGACCGGAGAAGTCGCAGGGCGCCGGGTACTGCTGGGCAATCAGCGCCTGCTGGAAGACAACGGTATCGAGGCCGCGCATCTGGCGTTGCAGGCCAACCGTCAGCGGAGCGAAGGGCAGACGGTAATGTTCCTGGCGGTGGATGGACAGCCCGCCGGACTGATTGGCGTGGCCGACCCGATCAAGGCATCGACGCCCGAGGCGATCGAAGCCCTGCATCAGGAAGGCATCCGCATCGTCATGCTCACCGGAGACAGCCGGGGCACGGCGGAAGCGGTGGCGCGGCGGCTGGATATCGACGAAGTGAAGGCCGAAGTGATGCCGGAGCAGAAGGCTGAAGTCGTGCGTGAACTGCAGCGGCAGGGGCGCACCGTTGCGATGGCGGGGGACGGCATCAACGATGCGCCGGCACTGGCCCAGGCCCATGTGGGCGTGGCCATGGGCACGGGCACCGATGTGGCCATAGAAAGCGCAGGCGTCACCCTGATCAAGGGTGATCTGCGCGGCATCGTCAAGGCGCGGCGGCTGAGCCGGTCGACGATGCGCAACATCCGTCAAAACCTGTTCTTCGCCTTCATCTACAATTCCGCCGGAGTGCCCATAGCGGCCGGCGTGCTCTACCCCTTCTTCGGCATCCTGCTGTCGCCGATCATTGCCGCTGCGGCGATGAGTTTCAGTTCGGTTTCGGTGATCACCAATGCCCTGAGGCTCAAGCGCGCAAAGCTCTAGAGAAGCGCTCGGCGGCGGCGCCGATGTCCGGCGCGCCGAACAGGCCTTCGATGACCGCGATCAGGTCGGCTCCGGCTGCCACCAGCACCCCTGCGGTGTCCGGGGTGATGCCACCGATGGCGCACAGCGGCAGATCGAAGCGCTCGCGGGCGGTCTGCAGCAGCGACGGTTCGGCCTGAACCGCCTGCGGCTTGCTGCGTGACGGGAAGAAACGCCCGAAGGCGAGGTAGCTGGCTCCGGAAGTGGCAGCTGCCTCGGCCAGATCGATCCGGTTGTAGCAGGAGGCGCCGATGATCGCGCCATCGCCGAGGCGGGTTCGTGCCTCGGCCACGGATCCGTCGTGCTCGCCGAGGTGCACACCGTCGGCGCCGCTGGCCAGGGCCAGATCCAGGTCGTCATTGACGATGAACAGCGCCTCGTGATCGTCGCACAATCGTTTGAGCCGATCGGCCTGACGCAAGCGGTCAGTGGGCGACCGCATTTTGGCGCGGTATTGCAGCAGGCGCATGCCGCCTTCCAGCGCGGCGGAGACGGCATCCGTCAACCGGCGGTCGTCGTCGAGCAACCGCTGTGGGGTGATGCCGTACAGGCCGCGCAGCAGAGACCTCATTCCTCCTCGCCGCTCCAGAAAAGCCGGTAGGGGAAGGATTGCCCCATGCCGATGCGGTGGGCGTGCAACAGGCTGTGCCAGGTGAATTGCTGGGCCTCGCGGCTGGCGGACAGCGGATCGAGACCGATCGCCAGCAGCGCGGCCAGTGTGGCCGCCAGCGTGCAACCGCTGCCGTGGAATTCGCCGGAGAGGCGGTCCCACTCGAAACGGTCGATCTCGCGATGATTGTGGTACAGGCGGTTGACCACCTTGTGGCTGTCGTCATGGGTACCGGTCAGCAGCACATGGTTGCAGCCGCGGTCGATCAGACTGCTGGCCATCGCCGCCGGGCTGTCCGCCTCCGGTGCCAGCTGGGCCGCTTCGCGCAGGTTCGGCGTCAGCACATCGACCAGCGGGAACAGCAGGGTCTTCATGGCCTCTGTCAGTTCCTCGTCACCGAGCGGCGTCCCGCGGCCGCTGGCCAGCACCGGGTCCATTACCAGTGGCACCTGAGGGTAATCATAGAGCACCGAATGCACCGCCTCGACGGTTTCGACGCTGCCCAGCAGACCGATCTTGAAGGCAGCGACCGGCATGTCTTCGAGCACCGCGCGCGCGGATTCGATAATGACTTCCGGTTCTACCGGTGCCACCCCGGCCACATCGATGCTGTCCTGTATCGTCAGGCAGGTGACCACAGTGCTGGCGTGGCAGCCCTGAGAGATGATGGATTCGATGTCGGCGCCGATGCCGGCGCCGCCCGTGGCGTCGTGCCCGGAGAAAGCCATCACCACGGGCGGTGAATAGTCAGGGTCGGAAGGGGTTTTCACGCGGCGTCTCCAGCAGGGAAAGCAGCGATTATAACGCGGACGCGGGCTGCGCGACGACGGCCTGGGTCAAGCGCTTGCCGGGTTAATAATGCAGCAGATCGTTCTGCGAGGGCAGGGACGGATAGCGCTTGCTCATCTGCTTGAGCTTGTTCCACCAGTAATTGAAACGCTGGAAATCGCGCTGGAAGCCGCAGATACCCTTTTTGTAGAGCCAGGCCAGCAGTACCGCGGCCTTGTAGTCGCCCTGGTCCGCCGCCTCATAGAGCAGCCCGGCGGTATTGATCTCGACATCCAGCTCGCCGCGGTGCCGCAGGTAGAGGGCGGCCAGTTTGCGGCCAGCGACCGGGCAGCCCGATTTGTGGGCGCGCAGGTACCATTTGACGGCACGCTGGACATGTTCCGGGCGGTGGGGGTCCAGGGCATAGAGGTCGCCGAGCATGAGCTGGGCGATGCGGTGACCGTTGTCGGCGGCACGGGTGAACCATTTCTCGGCGTTGAAGGCATCGTCTTCGCCGAGTTCACGCCAGGCATTGGAATAGACCAGGCCGATCAGAAACTGTGCCTGGGCGTCGTCCTTGCGCGCCAGTGGCTCGAGCAACTCGAGCGCGCGCTCATAGTGCCCCTTTTTGAAGCAGTGATTGATGCGGTAGCGCAGCAGTGTCTTGATCATGACGGTTTTCGTGTCCTTGAAAGTGATGAGCTGTATATATTAACCCGGCAAGCATCTACATCGTGTTCAGCCCGCTCGCGCTCGTTCGCGGCAAGGCATCGGTGCGCCGCTGCAGTCATTCTGCAGCAAGCGCCGATAACACCGTCCGCGGGCGAGCACGTGCGGGCCTCGCTCTTTGTTTTCAACAGGTTAGGGGCTTCAAGAATGAACCGGCTCGGTGTTGCGGCGCTTGCCAAGGGAATGACCCTTGCCTGCGCGCCGCGCCTTGATCCGGCCCATTCTTGAAGCCCTGAATACTATGTAGATGCTTGCCGGGTTAATAACAGTATATACCGGTACGCCCGCTTAACGGACGCCTTGGAAGCAATACCCATTATGCGCTGTATCAGACCGTAAAACCGGGCAGGGGTTCAGGTTTTTGTGTCCGGACGGGCCATCAGCCAGCGGTTGGCCAGCCAGATCAGTGCCAGCACGGGCAGTCCCAGCAGGGCGGCAAACAGAAAGAACCGGTCGTAGCCGATGCTGTCCACCATCGAGCCGGAATAACCGCCGATGATTTTCGGCAGCAGGCTCATCAGGGAGCTGAAGATGGCGTACTGAACGGCGGTGAACGAGGTGTTCGTCAGCCCCGACAGAAAGGCGATGAAGGCGGCGCTGGCGAGGCCGGCGGAAAGGTTGTCGGCGGAAATGACCACATACAGCAGGGGAATGCTGTGCCCGGCACTGGCCAGCAGCAGGTACAGCAGGTTGGTCGCCACGGTCAACACGGCGCCCAGGAACAGGATGCGCATCACGCCGTGACGCGCAGCCAGGACACCTCCGAGGAAGCCGCCGGCCAGGGTCATGAACAGTCCGAAGGTCTTGACGATGGTGGCGATTTCTTCCTTGCTGAAGCCCATGTCCTGAAAGAATACATTGGTGATCACCCCGAGCACGATGTCGGAAATGCGGTAGGTGCCGACCAGCAGCAGCAACAGCAGCGCGATCCGGGTCGAATAGCGGTTGAAGAAATCACGCACCGGATCGATCCAGGTGGTTTCGACCAGTGAGCGATTGACCCACCCGCTCCACAGCATGATCCGCGCGAGCAGGGCGGCCACGGCGATGCCCAGGGTCAGGCGCAGGCCCTCCACGAGGATGCCGGCCAGCGGCCGGTTGCCGATGCTTGCGGACAGCGAGCGCTTGGCCTGTGCCGCCCAGTCGGCGGACAGCCAGAAACTGGCGACGAAGCCGGCCACCGCAAGCAGGAACAGCAGCAGAAAGCCGGCAAAATCCCGGCTGCCGTAGCGGCTCTCGTGGCTGCGGTTGACCACCGGCTCGTCAATGATCAGCGCGGTCGTCATGCCCACCAGCATCAGCCCGGCCATGCAGTAGTAGGTCCAGCGCCAGGCGCTGTAGTCGTAGTGTGCGGCGGTGGATCCGAGATGGCTGGCGAGGAACAGGGCTCCGGCACCGGCGGCCAGCATGCCGATGCGGTAGCCGGCAATGTAGGTGGAAGACATCAGCGCCTGCAGGTCCAGCGGTGCCGATTCGATGCGGTAGGCATCGATGACGATGTCCTGGGTGGCCGAGGAGAAGCCAAGCATCACCGCCGCCGCGGCCATCATCAGCAAGGCCGGTTCGCCCGCGGCCGGGTCCACCGACCCCATCCACAGCAGGGCCACGGCGATGGCGGCCTGGGCGACCAGAATCCACGCGCGGCGGCGACCCAGCGCGCGGGTCAGCAGAGGCACTGGCAGGCGGTCGATCAGCGGTGCCCAGACGAATTTGAAGGAATAGCCCAGCGCCGCCCAACTGAAAAAGGTGACGGTGGAGCGGTCGATGCCGGCCTCGCGCAGCCACAGGCTCAGCGACGAAAAGATCAGCAGCAGCGGTACCCCGGCGGAAAAACCGAAGAACAGCATGGTGACCACCCGCGGATGCAGGAAGGCGCGCAGGGTTTCGAGCCAGTCGCGGGTTTCGGTTTGTCCGAGCGGCTGTGCCATTCAGTCGTCCAGCTCCAGGTCGTAGTCGATGATCAGCGGCGCATGGTCGGAAAAGCGCTGTTCGGTGTAGATCGAAGCCGAGCGCACCGCATCGCCCAGCCCGGGGGTGACGATCTGGTAATCGATGCGCCAGCCCACATTCTTTTCCCAGGCGCGACCCCGGTTGGACCACCAGGTGTACTGCTCCGGGCGCGGATCGACCACGCGAAAGGCATCCACCAGCCCAAGGTCGTCGAACAGCTCCGACAGCCAGGCGCGTTCGTGGGGGAGGAAGCCGGAATTCTTCTGGTTCTGCTTCCAGTTCTTCAGGTCGATTTCCTTGTGAGCGATGTTCCAGTCGCCGCAGATGATGAACTCACGCCGCTTGCGGCGGATCGACTGCAGGTGCAGCCTGAAGGACTTCAGAAAGCGGTCCTTGGACGCCTGGCGGTGCTCGCCGGAGGAACCGGAAGGGGCGTACAGCGAGACCACCGACAGCCTGCGGTAACGGAATTCGATGTAGCGGCCCTCGTTGTCGAACTCGCTGTCGCCATAGCCTCGGATCACCTCGAGCGGCGCACGGCGGGCATAGATGGCGGTGCCACTGTAGCCCTTCTTCAGCGCATCGCAGTAGGCCGCATGATGGCCCTCGGGACGGAAGCAGGGGCCGGTGAGCTGGTCCACCTGGGCCTTGGTTTCCTGGATGCAGGTAAAGTCCGCATTCTGTTGCGCGAGCCAGTCGAAGAAGCCCTTGCGCGCCGCGGCGCGGATGCCGTTGGTATTGACCGAAATGACCTTCATGAAAGCAGTTGCCGCAAAAAGCCGTTATCATACCGCAGCTCCATCAACCCCGGGTGACCGATGAACGACTTTCAGCAGCGCTTCCTCGACTATTGCATTCGCCGCGGCGTGTTGCGCTTTGGCGAATTCACGCTCAAGTCGGGCCGCGTCAGCCCCTATTTCTTCAATGCCGGGCTGTTCAATACCGGTGCCGACCTGGCGGCGCTGGGCGACTTCTATGGCGAGGCCATCGTCGAAGCCGGACTCGACTTCGATCTGCTGTTCGGGCCCGCCTACAAGGGCATACCGCTGGCCGCGGTGACCGCGGCCAGTCTCTACCGGGCGCACGGGCGCGACCTGCCCTATGCCTTCGACCGCAAGGAGGCCAAGGACCATGGCGAGGGTGGCCGTATCGTCGGCGCCGAGATACAGGGCCGGGTGCTGATCATCGACGATGTAATCACCGCCGGCACCGCCATCCGTCAGTCGATGGCGCTGCTCGAATCGCTGGGCGGTGAAGTGGCCGCCGTCACCGTGGCCCTCGACCGCCAGGAACGCGGCCAGGGCGAACGCTCCGCGATCCAGGAGCTGGAAGCGGAAGGGGTTGCGGTGATACCCATCATTCGCATGGCTGACATCATCGGTTACCTCGAATCCCGCGGCGATGCCGACCAACTGGCGGCGATGCGGGACTACCGCAGTCGCTATGGCGTGGATTGAACCTCTGGCCACGCCGACGATCGGAACAGAAAACCCGGGAGGGAATACCCATGCGCATCTCCGTCATTTTCATCCTGAACCTGTTGCTGGTGGCACCCACGGCCAATGCCGAACGCTTCCGCGTCACCAGCCCGGAGCACCGCGTAGCGGTGGTGGAACTCTACACCTCCGAAGGCTGCAGCAGTTGCCCGCCGGCCGATGCCTGGGTGGCAGAGCTGGTGAAACTGCCGAAGGAACAGCTCGATGCGCTGGTGCTGGCCCTGCATGTGGACTACTGGGACCGCCTCGGCTGGAAGGACCGCTTCGCGCGGCCCGAATACACCCAGCGGCAGCGCCGGCTGGCCCGCCAGAACCGGCAGAACAGCATCTACACGCCAGAGTTCCTCGTGGACGGGCGGGAAACCCAGGGCACACGCCGAATCATCGAGCGCATCAAGACCGCCAACCGGGAAACCGCGCCGCTGTCGCTGGTGCTGGATGTTGACCGCCGTGATGACCGCCTCGATCTGACACTCAACAGCCCGCAGGCGAAAGGCAAACCCTGGAAGGCCCGTTTCGTGATCTACGAGAACGGCCTGTCCACCGAAGTGAAGGCCGGAGAGAATGCCGGTGAACGGCTTGAGCATGAACGCGTGGTACGGCATTTCGGTCCCGCGCTGCCGCTGTCCGGCGGGCTGACCCGCAGCCTGCCGCTGGACCCGAAGTGGCGGAAAGACCGGCTGGGCGTCGGCGTCATCGTGGAAGATGCGTCCGGCACGCCCCTGCAGGCGCTGGATTTTCGTCTCCCTTCCTGACCTCCGGGTTTCTTGACGGCGGTCACGCTTCCCGCGGCGGCGGGTATACCGTCGACCAAAATTTCCTGCTAAGGTTGATAAGCCTGCAGT